>QHOF01000174.1:0-7428 GCA_003219335.1 Verrucomicrobiota bacterium
ATCGTGCGCAGTCGGCTGCTCTGCAGTCGGATGGCAAGATCGTCGCGGCTGGATTTGCTATCTCCCAAAACGGGTTAAGCGAAAATTTCGCCGTCGCACGTTATACCGCAAACGGCGTCCTCGACACCACCTTTAGTCGCGACGGGATTACCCAGATCGATTTTGGTAACTGCTGTCAGAGCGCCTACCAGGTCCTCCTGCAAAGCGACGGGAAAATCATCACCGTCGGATATCCGAACACCGAAGATTCCGATTCCGACTTCTTGCTGGCGCGCTTGAATCCGCGCGGCTCACTCGACCTGACCTTCGGTGTCGGCGGCAAAGTGCGCACGTCATTTGGCGATCTCAATGGTGGAGCCAACGGGGCGTCTCTTCAGTCCGACGGGAAGATTGTGGCCGTCGGCTTTCAAGCCACCTTTAGTAATCAATGGAGCAACTTTGCATTGGCGCGCTACCTTGATGGCCAGTGAATGATCGCGCCATCGCGGTCCTGGTACGATTCGGTTCCCGCTCTTACCGTCTCATTGGACGTTGGACGTTGAGCGTTCGATGTTTTCCAGCTGACAAGGGCTTTACCGCGTGAGATAACGGCGTAGGCGAATTTTGATGTAGAGAATTCCCCACGCCGTTTTCAGGTACTTCTCTCTTTGTGCGGCGTCGCTCTCATTTCGAGAACCTTCCCAATACACAAGCTCAAACGGCGGGCGTTCCTTTATCGAGTCGACGCGACCATCGTTGTGCGCCTGAAGCCGTGCCGGCAGATCCCGCGTTAGACCAACGTAGAACTGACGGTCAGCGCGCGAGCGCAAAACGTAAACGTAGCAGTATTTCGGCACGGCTGCTGTATCTCACGGGGGGAATGCTTCCTTATTCACCACGTATGGCATTTTCGTTGGATCGCCGCCGTAGTTACCTTCGAGGATGTCGATAAGTCCCTGAATGCAGCGGCCAGCCATGCCTTTGTCGGGATCGACATCGAGTCGGGTGATTTGCGCGCCGCTGGCGAAGTGATGAAACACGCGGCAACAATCTGCGATCTCTGGATCGAGTAGCGGCGAATCGCGCGGGAGCGGTTCTTTCTCGAACACGTCCAGCGCAGCGCCGGCGATAATTTTCTCTTTCAACGCTTTCGCCAGCGCTTTCTCGTCCACGACCGGGCCGCGTGAGGTATTGATTAAGTACGCTGTCGGCTTCATGAGCTTGAGCGTTTTCTCGTTGATGAGGTGGTAAGTCGGTTTGTCGGTTTCGCCTTCGCGTAACAGCGGCACGTGCAGTGTTACGTAATCTGCGCCGCGCAGCGCTTCTTCGAAATCGACATATTTGATCCAGGTCTTTTCCTTTTGAATGCCGCGCCCGTGGCGCAGGTCCATCACCTCCTGGATTGCAGCGATAAACTTTTCATTCTGATATGCGGGGTCGTAGCACAGGATGTTCATGTCGAACCCGGAGCATTTCTTGATCATCGCCAGGCCAATTCGGCCAGTGCCGATAACGGCGATCGTTTTGCCAGTGACTTCGTCGCCGAGGAATGGCAGGAACGGATGCCACGAGGGCCACTTTTGTTCCCTAACGAGTCGCTCGCTCTGCCACATTTTTCTCGCGAGCATGCCCATCATGAAAAATGCGAACTCGGCGGTCGCTTCGGTGAGCACATCGGCAGTGTTGGTGAACGGGATTTTGTATTTGTTCGCGTAGGCGCGATTGATGTTGTCGAACCCGACGGCGATCTGCGCCACAACTTTGAGCGTCCCCTTCCCTGCTTCAAAAACTTCCGCGTCAATCGGATCGCGGAGTGTGGTGATCAATCCGTCAATGCCGCTCTTTACTTTCTCGACGATCAATTTTTTCGGCGGCGCCTCGGGTCCTTGAAAAACCTCGAGATCGTACCCGCGCTCGCGCAGCCGGTTTTCCGCCGGATCGCCAATGCGCGAAGTCGCAAACACACGGAAACGTTTCTTGGTACTCATGGCTGCAAGAAATGGTTACCAGTTATCGGTTATTAGTAAACGCGGCTCTTCGCTTTGGCTAACCAGAACCGAGAGTTCTGCTGATGACGCAGATTCGTTCGCTGACAGTGCCGAACGTGACTCGCGCTTTCAGCGCTGGAGCCTTTTTCCGTTTCTCGAATCCTGGGAGGTTGCACCAGGCTTCAAATGAATGTTGCGCCGTTGGCGCTGAATGAATCGCGCCTTCAGCGTTGGACGCTTTCTATTCTACGGTTCCTGGGGCGTTGCCCCAGGTTCGCCACGGCGAATCTGTCGTGTGGCGGACTCGCGATGAATCTTGCGCCTTTGGCGCGGAAGTCACACATGCGGGCGTTCCGATTACGAGCGCCAAAGGCGCGGTGTCATTTGTAGCCTGCGGCGGCGCCGCAGGAATCCGATTCCGCCCAAAATTTAGCGCTGAAGGCGCGATTCAGATGACTCTGCAACCGGAGCGGTCGCCCTACAAATTGTCGTTAATAATTAGCGCACGAGCAGGTCCAGCCGGCGCGCGTCCAGGCAGGCCTCGCGATAATATTTCCGCGTCAGCTCGAGGAGAGTGAATCCGTCCTCGTAGGCAGCGAAGCTACCCTCCTTGGGCTTGTCCAGATAGATCAAGCCACCTTCGACCACGAACATGGTGATCATCGGCTCTGGTGAATCATCGGTGATCACCAGGGTGTGAGCTTCGCCTGCGGGCTCATAGATATAGGTGCCCGGCTTGGCAATCCAGTCGTGCTCCAGGTATCGCCAATGACCACGCATCGTATAGCCATGCACTGTTCCCACGTGATAGTGCGTTCCGACCATCGAGCCGGGGAGACCTTTCAGCACGAGACTAAATCCCCCTGATGGTGACATTGAAGCAGCAGGGTTGAAACCAGATTCCATCCGCGTACGGCACCCAGAGACGGTCATCATCGAGATTCGTGTTGGTAATGAAGTGTTCACGGCTCCTTTGATTCGGTTCGAGCCCGTCGGTAAAATTGCTGAAGGCGGTAATTGGCATGTCCTCTTTTAGCGATCGAGTTATTGAAGGTCAATCTTCAGCCGCAGATTGGCGATCGAGAACAGCGAATTATAGGGCAGATGCATCGCCTGCAAAACCCAGCAACCCCGAAGGCTTTCGGGGTTGCCCTACAGATTCTTGTTCGCCCAATCGGCGATGCGGTCGAGAGCTTTCTCGATGTTCTCGATGGAATTCGCGACGCTGAAACGCAAATAGCCTTCGCCGAATGCACCGAACGCAGTGCCTGAGAGCGCGGCGACGCCTGCGTCGTCGAGCAATGCGTCAGCCAATTTCTTTGATGGCCAGCCCGTGTTGGTGATGTTGGGAAAAACGTAGAACGCGCCGTGTGGCAAGCGGCAGGAGAAGCCTTTGATTTCGTTCAGGCCGGTGACCATGACGTCTCGCCGTTTCTTAAACTCGGCGCGCATTTGATCTACTGACTCCTGCGGCCCGTGCAGCGCTTCGATGCCGGCGATCTGCGTGAAGCTGGCGGTGCAGGAGCTGGAGTTGGTCATCAGTCGTGCGATGTGCGCCGCCAGATCGGCGCGCATCACGCCGTAACCCATTCGCCAGCCGGTCATCGCGTATGTTTTTGAAAACCCATCGAGCAAAATGGTGCGCTCTTTCATACCGTCGATGGACATGATGGAATGGTGCTCGCCCTCGAAGATAAGGCGGCTGTAAATCTCGTCGCTCAACACCATGATACTCCGATCGCCGATGGCGCGCGCGATCGCGTCGATATCCTTTTTCTCCAGTACGCCGCCGGTGGGATTCTGCGGCGAATTCAGGATGATTAGCTTCGTGTGATCGTTGATCATTCCGGCGAGCTCATGGACATCGAGCCGGAAATCCAATTCCTCACGCAAATGGATCGGCACAGCTTTCGCCCCCACGTAATTGATCATCGATTCGTAGATCGGAAACCCGGGATTCGGATAGATGACCTCATCGCCGTCTTCGACGAGCGCGAGGATGGAAAAAAAGATGATTGGCTTACCACCGGGAACAACGACCACTTCGTCCGGCGTAACGTGCACGCAGCGCGTGTCGCTTACGTGTTGCGAAATGACTTCGCGCAGCTCCATCAAACCGGCCGACGGCCCGTAATGCGTGAAGCCCTTATGCAGAGCGTCACAACCCGCGTCGATGATGTTGCGCGGCGTATCAAAATCGGGTTCGCCGATCTCGAGGTGAACGATGTCGCGCCCCTGCGCCTCCAGCGCTTTCGCTTTTACAAGCACTTCGAACGCAGTCTCGGTCCCGAGCCGCGCCATGCGCTTGGCGAGACGGAGTTCGTGCGGCTTGATCATCATGCGAAATCAACATTTACCCTGCGCTGGCGCAACTTGTCTTTTTGAGAACCTGTACTTTTCGCGGGCTAAGAGTTGTGACGCGTGACGAGGTTCAGGAACGGCATGGCGTTTGACTCGCTCGCTCCCGCTCTCTCGCTCTAACGAGCTGCCCGTCCATGTCGCTAGCGTCCCCGCGGCTCCATTCTGTGAGACGCCATGTTTCCGAGTCGGCGACTGACACAGTCGCCCTACAACTTCTGAATCTGACGTTCAAGATCGAGCGTTGAGCGTTTGCTTTTCAGGTTCACTGGTATCGGCCCAAAATGACGTCTTTCTTTGACCACGTATGGACCCCGCCACAGTGCGCACAGGTGAACTTTTGTGTTTTGAGCTTGGCTGCTGCCCAGCGTTTTTCTTCGATAGTTCTTCCAGTGTCGGTCAGCTTCGATGTGGCTGGGCAACGCACGAGCAAGCTTTTGATGTTGGAACCGGCCTTTGGTTTTGGCCGTCGCGGCGGATCGAAAAAGAATCGCGTTGCCATGTCAGAGTCGATAAACGATGCGCCCTTTGGCGGTATCGTATGGCGACATCTCCATTCTTACTCGATCACCAATTGTCAGGCGAATGAATCTCTTGCGCATCCTCCCGGAGATGTGCGCGAGCACCAGATGATCGTTCGCGAGAGCGACGCGAAACATGGTTCCGGGGAGCACCGTCATAATCGTGCCCTCCACTTCGATGGCTTTTTCTGAATACATTACAGCTTATTTCTGATTTTCTGACATCTGATTGCTGATCGCAAATTTCGGACGGAATTCCGGGCTCTCAACTATTAGCTATCAACCATCGACTTTCTGAGCTCTACCAACGCTTGCCCGAAAACGAACGCTTTCCGCCGTGAGGCCGGGGACGCTCTTCGCGCGGACGCGCTTCGTTCACGTTGAGGGCGCGGCCGTTAAGTTCGTGACCGTTGAGCGCGCTCATCGCGGCGTTGGCTTGTGCGGCATCGTTCATGGTAACGAACGCAAACCCGCGCGATTTGCCCGTGAACCGGTCCATCATCAGATGGACTTCGTTGACGGTGCCGTGTTGTTCGAACAGATCCTGAAGATCGTTCTCGGTGGTCTCAAATGAGAGATTCCCTACATACATTTTCATTGTCGTTCTGAATTTTGGAGAAACTACCGAGCTACAGAGCCGTTCCCGGGAATCGGGTTTCAAACCACCAATGAGCGACGCTCACCTGACGATCTACCGCGCAGTGAAGAAACAGTGTAATCCAATAGGGACCCAGTATCGCCCGGATTAGCTTGAAACACAAATGAGCATTTCACATTCCAAAGCCAGAGAGGATTAAACGTCCAACATTCAACCTCCACGCAGACAAACCGACCCAGCGCATCTCTCACCCCCCAGCACGAGATTCATCGGATGTTTCACCTAAGGACCACACGAATTACACCAAACTTTGCCTAATGTTTTCGCGTCAATTCGCGTGTTTGGCAGGCTCTAATTCTCAAAGCCTGTTTCGGCGAGCCGCCGAAAACCAAGTCGCCGCGGCGACTGTTCCCCAGAATTTCCGGCTGACACCCGCCCTCGCAATTTAGCTGTGGCGCGGCGACCAGCCGGTTCTAAAGTCTGGTGTTGTGACGCGCCGGTTGCCTTTGATTATTGCGTTTGTTGTCCTGCTCATTGCAGTGCTCGGCGTATATATCGATTGGACTTGGAAACGAAAACTTTCCCCGCGCGGCGGACATTATTTTTTCCATCGCGTTGAATTGGCGGTGCCGTCGTTCCGCCAGTCGGAAGAAAAATGGCGCGACGATCCGCTGGGCGGAGTCGAAGCGAACGGCACGCTCGGTGGCGAAGGCTGCGCGGTGGCTGCGGCGGCGATGGTGTTCAAGTTTTACGGGATCGATGTCGATCCGCAGCAGTTGAACTGGTTCTTAACTTCCATCGGCGGATACACCGAGCAGGGCTGGATCTATTGGGATCGCGCGGCGTGGTTCGCACCCGATCGCGTCCGGCACGTGTATGAAGACTTGCCGTCGTATCAGCTGATTGATTCGAATCTCGCCGATGGGAATCCAGTTATAGTGCGGGTGCGCCTGGCAGGCGGCGTGACGCATTTTGTCGTCATTGCAGGCAAGGATGGGTTCGATTACCTGATTGCCGATCCCGGCGCCGGTTCGTCACGAAGCCTGTATCCATTACGCGAGCTCGGCAGTGACATCGAGGCGCTGCGATTCTACCAGCCGATCGCGAATACGAGTCCGCAACTCTCCGCAAGACAGTGAACGCAGCCGCCGTCGCACAGAAGTAATCAACGCGAATTATGGGTGTCATGTTGCAAGCGTTTTATTGGGATTGTCCCAAGGCGGAAAACCGCGAGCACCAATGGTGGAGCTTCATCAAATCGAAATTGCCTTCCATCGCGCAGGCGGGTTTCATGGCGTTGTGGCTGCCGCCTGCGAACAAGGCGGCCAGCTGGAAATCGATGGGCTACGATCCCTACGATTATTATGACCTCGGCGAGTTCGATCAGAAAGGCGGCGCACCCACGTGGTTCGGTTCGAAAGCAGAATTACTCGACTTGATCGAGTCTGCTCACGCAGCGGGATTAGAAGTATATGGGGATCTCGTGTTCAATCACAACAGCGGCGCGGATGCTCAGGAAGTAAATCCCATCGACGGCCAACAGCGCTGGACGAAGTTCGCGCCGACGAGCCAAAAATTTCCGCGTGACTGGAAATGTTTTCATCCCAGCCAATATGAGACATGGGACGGCGGGACGTTCGGCGACATGCCGGACCTTTGTCATCGGACGCCCTCGGTTTATACCGAGCTGATCAATTACGCGCGCTGGCTGCTGGAAGAAATCGGTTTCGACGGTTTCCGCTACGACATGGTCAAGGGTTACGGCGGCTGGATGGTTCGCTCGATTCAGGAACTGCGCGCGCTGCGGGACGGCATGAGCTTCAAGCCTTATGCAGTCGGCGAATGTTGGGACAGCGAACGCACCATTGATGATTGGCTCGATGAAACCAATGCGTGGTCCGATAATCCCGTCGGCGCATTTGATTTTCCGCTGCGGTGGCGTTTGCGGGATCTGTGTGATATTGATGGTTTCAGCCTTCTCAAT
>QHOF01000174.1:7559-7797 GCA_003219335.1 Verrucomicrobiota bacterium
TTATCCTTGCGTCTTCTGGCAGGATTATTTCGACTGGGACCTTGCCCAGCCGGACAATCAAAGCGGTATCGATGCGCTCGTGAGAGTTCACGAACAAAATGCCGCCGGCCCGGCGCAAATTCTGTTCGTGGACGATGATCTCTACATCATGCAACGCTCGGGCGGAGGCGATAAAAACGGTCTGGTCTTTGTCCTGAATAACCGCGGCACTTGGAACGGCACCTGGGTGCAGACGCAA
>QHOF01000092.1 GCA_003219335.1 Verrucomicrobiota bacterium
CTGCAGGCTCATACTCCTGCTCATACTCTTGCTGCTGCTCTCCTGTCGCCTGCTAATGACGAAATCCGAATAACGAATGACGAACGAATGACGAAATCCGAATGGGAAAAATTCGTGCTAGGCGGTGCTTCGTCATTTGAACATTCGGATTTCCTTCGACATTCGGCATTCGTGCTTCGTCATTAATTGTTAGTAGATGTCTCGACTTCGCTCGACATGACATTCTGTCAACTCCACGGCCAAATTAATCGCGGCGATCATGCTGTCGGGTCGCGCGATTCCTTTTCCGGCAATTTCAAATGCCGTGCCATGATCGGGACTGGTGCGAGGAAAGGGGAGGCCGAGCGTGACGTTCACGCCGCTATGAAATGCGTGCAACTTCAACGGGATCAATCCCTGATCGTGATACATGCAAAGCACAGCGTCGAATTTACCTTCAATCGCGTGGTGGAAGACCGTGTCGGGGGAGTGAGGGCCAGAAAACAGTGATCGGTGATCAGTGATCGGTGATCGGTTTAGTTCGTCCACAGCGGGTGCGATGATTTCGATTTCTTCGCGCCCAATCCTCCCGGATTCGCCGGCGTGCGGATTTAGCCCGGCGATTGCAATGCGCGGCGCGCCTTTGGATCGAGCACGAAGAAAATCCGCGAGCAACAGACCGACACGGACTATTTCTGACTGCTTGAGTGCGCGCGGAACTTTGCGCAACGGAATGTGCGTCGTGACGAGCGCGACCGTGATTTTTCCGCCGGTCAGACACATCGCGAAATTTTTGACACCGCAGCGCTCGGCGAAAAATTCCGTTTGCCCGGGGAACCTGAAGCCGACTCGGAAGATCCGGGCTTTGTGAACCGGCCCGGTCACGATTGCATCGAGCTTACCGCGCCGCGCCAGGGTGACCGCTTCTTCCAGCGCAGCGGCGGCGGCGCGCGCAGTTTCCCCAGTAGGATGTCCCGGTGTGCAATCAGGATATTTGCCGATGATCTGGTATTCAGCTCCGCGCGCAAGGCGATTGGACTTCAAAGCAAGATCGACAATCTCCAGCCCGATCCCGGCGCAATCGCCCAGGGTGATGCCAATGCGACGCTCCCTGCTCATGCTCGTAATCGTAATCGGATTTTATTTAAGCGATTACGAGCAGGATTACCAACCTCCGCCAAGGCTACGGCCCAGCAGGCGAGCAGGAGTATGAGGAGAGTGCTGAACGCTCAACATCCAACGCCGAACGCCGAATGTCGAACATCAGAACGTCTTGATGTAGGCTTTTTCGCGGAGGCTGGCGATCCAGCGTTCCTGAATTTGCTGCGCCTCCTGTTGGATCAGTTTTTTCTCGATATCGGGCCGCACTTCAACGAGCGATTTCGTGGTGCCGCCGTGTTTATCTTCCACTTTGAGGATGTAATAATTGCCGGCGTACTCGATAATGTTGCTGATTCTGCCGAGCGGCATGTTGAAGGCGATCTTTTCCAGCGGGGCAGCCAAGGTGTTGCGCTCGATCCAACCCCAGTCGCCTCCGTTGTCGCGCGTGCTGTCCTCGGAATAAATCTGCGCTGTGCGATCGAACTCCGCGCCGGCGGCCAGCCTGCCGAGCACTTCTTCCGCCAGCGCCTTTTGCGCCGGGGCGGTGGCGGTGTCTTTTTGACCGGGAATCATGATCATGCGCAATTTGATCTGCTCCTTGGTGGTAAATTCGTCGCGATGCTTCTTGTAATAATCATCTACTTTCGTGGGCGAAATAATGTTTTTCGTCTTGACATTATGGCTGCGCATCGCCTGGACGATCATTTGCTCCATCTCCTTTTGCTTGAACTCGCCCAACGTGTAATTCTGCGCTTCCAGCGTCTTGATAAACGTATTTCGGTCGCCGCCAAAATTCTGCCGGATGATCTCGTGCATCCGTTCGTCCACGAAATGATCGGGAATTTCGTACTTCTCCTTTTTGAACGCTTGAAGGACAAGCTGCCGGTCGATCAGGTCTTTCAGAGCTAATTCTCGCGTGGCTTTCAATTGCTTTTGCAATTCTGCGCCGGTGTATTGCGTCTGCAGCTGCTTTTCCCGCGGCTCGGACAAGGAGCGCACCTGTGAATATGTGATGACTTCGCCATTCACAATCGCCGCGATGCCGTCCACCACCTGCGGTTCCTGGGCAAACGCAGCGCAACAAATGGGCAATAGAACAAGCCCGAAGACGGCCGGCAGGATAACCGCAAACGGACGCACGATGTCTTTCATAGTTTTTTTATCAGTTCCACAATTTCCCAGAGCCGCTGCTCCATTTTAGCTCCAACTAAACGAGGGAATTTGCCCGCGACAAGTATAAAATCCCCGCGCCGGGTCAACATCAATTTGCGATCGCGGACTTCCACGCGGCTCACCCCTGCTTCTGCTGCTGCGAGCTTGATTTCAACCAGCGTAAACAAATTGTCAACTGCCGGAGGTGACGGGCCAAAGCGATCACGCCAGTCGCGCCGCAAACGGTCCAATTGCTCGTGGGACGTGATTTCTGCAATTTCGCGGTACGCGCGGATGCGCAGGGCAGAGTCGCTGATGTAGGTGACCGGAATGAAGGCTGGGATACGCTCCTGGAGAGGCGCTTTAACAAGCGCCTCGGCGGACTGGCCGCCTTCGCCGAGGCTACGGCGGCCGAGGAGACCGCCGCTCCTTGTTCTAGTCGGGATGAACTCCGCTTCGTTTGTGACGACAAAATCGAGACGCAGATCGACATCCAGCCGAAGCCTGGGCTTTTCGCCTTTGAGTTGCGCCACCGCTTGCTTGAGCAACTGGCAGTATAAATCGAAACCGATCGCCATGATGTGGCCGCTCTGCGCTGTGCCCAGAATGCTGCCCGCGCCACGAATCTCCAGGTCGCGCATGGCGATCCGAAAACCTGCGCCTAACGAGCTGTACTGTTTGATGGCGCTGATCCGCTTGCGCGCGGCGCCTACTGTCATGATTTCGCGCGGAAGAAGCAGGTAGGCATATGCCTTGTGCTCGGCGCGCCCGACGCGTCCGCGCAATTGGTACAAGTCGGCGAGACCAAACTGATCGGCCCGATCGATGATGATGGTATTTGCATTCGGGATATCGAGGCCGCTTTCAATAATGGTTGTGCAAACGAGCACGTCGGTTTTCCCGGCGATAAATCGCGCCATGACAAGTTCCAACTCGTCCGCATCCATCTGGCCGTGGCCGATTTCAACCCTGGCTTGCGGACACAGATCGACAATCCGGTCTCGCACACGCTCGATGGTCGCTACACGATTGTGCAAAAAGAATATCTGCCCTTGCCGTTCTAGTTCACGATCAATTGCAGCGCGAATGAGCGGCTCATCGTACGCTGACACCACTGTTTCTACCGGCAGGCGGTTGAGCGGCGGCGTCTCGATCGTGGACATGTCTTTTACGCCGACGAGCGAAAGGTAGAGAGTGCGCGGAATCGGCGTGGCCGAGAGCGTCAGCACATCAACGAGCTTGAAGAGCTCTTTGAATTTCTCCTTGTGCAGCACTCCGAAGCGCTGTTCCTCATCGATCACCACCAGGCCGAGGTCTTTGAATACGACGTCGCCGGAGATAAGCCGGTGTGTGCCAATGACGATATCGACGCCACCTTCACGCAAGAGCTGCAATATTTTCTTCTGTTCGGATTGCGAACGAAAACGGCTGAGCATTTCGATGCGCACGGGGTAATCGAGCATCCGCTGCCGGAACACCTCGAAATGTTGTTGAGCCAGAACGGTGGTCGGCGCCAGCACAGACACTTGTTTGCCGTCCATCACAGCCTTAAACGCGGCGCGCACGGCGACTTCGGTTTTGCCGAAACCGACATCGCCACAAATCAGGCGATCCATCGGTCGAGGACGCTCCATGTCGATCTTCGTATCAATGATCGCCTTCATTTGGTCGGGTGTTTCCCGAAACGGGAATGAATGCTCAAATTCTGCCTGCCACCTTGTGTCCGGAGCGAATGTGTGACCGGGACGTGTTTGCCGCTCCGCCTGAACCGCAAGCATTTTGCCGGCGTAATCGAAAATAGAAGCCGCAGCTTTTATTTTGGCGCGGGCCCATCTCCCGTCGCCGAGGGAGCTGAGCGGCAGCGATTTTTTCCCGACCCCAATATAACGGGAAACGAGGTATGCTTGCTCGAGCGGGACATAAAGCTTCGCTTCGTCTGCAAACTCGAGGGCGAGAACTTCAGTTTCGACCAACGGCGCTTTCTCTGGAGGGCGGAGCTCCAGCGACGCCGGGCTCGCGGGAGCTCGCCCCTCCGGGACCGCCATTTTTACCAACCCGAGAAATCGACCGACGCCGTGCTCGAGGTGCACGACCAGATCGCCCTCGGTCAATTCGCTGAAATCGATCTGTGCGCGATGGCGTTCCGCGCGGCGCAGACGACGGCGTGCGTGGGCCGCGAACCGCCCGAATAATTCGGCAGCAGAGAGAACAACGAGATTGCCTGCGGGGAAACAAAACCCGCGCGAGAGAGTCCCCTCGACAAAATCGACCCCTTTCAGGTCCGGAGGGCAGCCACTTGGCTCAACCGGCTGGATCGCCCAGCCCCTTCTATTCAACTCCGCTGACGTAGCAACACTTTGTTGTGGAAGGGGCTGCTCGCCGGAGGCGGGTTCGGCGACGCCCTCGACGGCACCGGTCATGATTTCGCGGAAGCGCTCAATCTCGCCCTCGGTCTGAAAATAAATGACGATTTTCGCATTGTTTGCGCGCCACTCTTTCAAGCGCTGGACAAACTGCGCCCGTTTCGCCTCCGCGAGCACGAGATCGCCGGCCGCAAACTCTCCGATATCGCAATCCTGGAACGCGCCGCTGAAATCCTCCGGACCGGTTTCAATCCAGCCTTCGCTGATCTGGATGTGTCCGCGCGCGACTTGACTCGGAAAGCTTTCGTGAGTGGAGGTTTCGGCAGGCTCGATGTCGATGATAAGATCGCGCTCGCGCACGTAACCGCGAACAAGACCGTCCTGATCGTCTATCAAGGAAGGGCGATCTCCAGTTCGCCCCGGTGGCTGGAAAGCCGCCGCCGCTTGGTTGAGCAAAATATCTATCGAGCGCAGATTCCGCACCGAAGTTTGAGTGTCGATGTCGAACTCACGCAGCGATTCAATCTGGTCGCCAAAAAGTTCCAGCCGGAAGGGCAATGGCGCCTGCCACGAATAGAGATCGACAATCCCGCCGCGAACGGCGAACTGTCCCCGGGTGGTGACCTGGGCGACCCGCTCATAACCGCTCGCTACGAGTTGCTCAAGAAGGCGTTCCATCTGGGTGTTTGCTCCAGGCCGAAGCTGTGTAAGCGCGGATTGAAGCGTGCCACAAGTTGGCGCAGCTTGATCGAGACTCGCGCGCGTCGCGACGATGATGTGCCAACCGATTCCGCGCCCGATTTGCATAAGCACTGCCAGCCGTTCAGCCGCGATTTCGGGGTCGGGCAAAACATTTTCTACAGCTGCAAACTCGGCTTCCGGCAGGAAAAGCGCATCTGGCAGCCAGTTGAGCAGACTTTCAAAAAACAGTTCCTGAGAATGAACAGTGGGGCAGACGACCCAAATCGTGGAATCGGCAGCGTGCGGATCATCAACTGGAAGCCGATACCACGTCTGCGCGATTATGGCGGTCAGAAATGGCTGGGCTGGCTCGATCACGTGCGAAAACTGAACGGGCCACCGAGCGGTTTGTATCGCGCGAAGTTTGTGCGCGATTGGTCCGCTCGGCGCAACAGTTTCTAGAAGCTCTGTCCGGATCGATCTTTCCACCGCAAAGTTTACGCCAAGTTTTGGCAGAGTTGTAGCCGCGTCTCTATAAGACGCGCGGCGCGTGTCGTGGCGAGCACGGCAGGGACGCGCTTCGCACAGCGAAGCGGCTACAGCGTGCGGCCGATGGCTGCGGCGACGGCGCGGAGGCGCGGAACGAGGCCGGCAAAGATTTCAGGCGTGAGCGCCTGATTGCCGTCGCTTTTGGCAAGCTCCGGAGAATCGTGCACTTCGATCATGAGCGCGTCTGCGCCGGCGGCGACTGCGGCGAAAGACATTTGCGGCACAAACTCGCGCAGGCCCAGCGCATGCGTGGGATCGACAACGACTGGCAGATGCGTTTTAGATTTTAAGATTGGGACAGCGCTCAGATCGAGCGTGTAGCGCGCGGCGCTCTCAAACGTGCGAATGCCGCGCTCGCAAAGAACCACGTTCGAGTTGCCCTCGTTCAGGATGTATTCCGCGCTCATGATCAGATCGTAAATCGTGGCGCTGAATCCTCGCTTGAGCAGCACCGGAAGCCTGCTGCGGCCCACTTCCTTTAACAGCGAGAAGTTGTACATGTTGCGAGTGCCAACCTGAAGACAGTCTGCGTACTTTTCGATCATCGAGAGATCGCGCGGGTCCATCACTTCTGTGACCACCGGCAGCCCTGTTTTCGCGCGCGCTTCCGCGAGAAAACGAAGTCCCTCTTCGCGTAGTCCCTGAAAACTGTATGGTGATGTGCGCGGTTTGAACGCGCCGCCGCGCAAAATTTTCGCACCAGATTCTTTTACTACTGTCGCGATCGACTGAATTTGTTCTCTGCTTTCGACCGAGCACGGGCCGCAAATCAGAACGACATCCTCGTGTTCGCCCAGGCGCACGTCGCCAATTGCCACAGAGGAAGCGCCGCGCGAATCGCGCGCGGCAAGTTTGTAGGGCTTCAAGACGGGGATGATCGCCTCCACGCCGGCCATCGCGGCCAGCGGCTTTTCGCGAAGGAGCGTGTCCGGTCCGATGACACCTATGATCACACGCGACGCGCCGCGGGTGACTTGTGCCTCGAGCCCGAACTCGCGGACGCGCGTGACGATCCGTTGGATCTGTTCCTCGGTGGCGCTTGGTTGCGTGATGACAATCATATTCCTGGCAACGGAATCATCAGAATGCCGGTACCGGGAATTTTCTGCAAGCCCAGATACTGCCTTCCCAAGGATCCTCTAATTCGTAATCGTGACGGGCGTTCCGACGGAGACTGATTTAAAGAAATTTTCGGCCATGAATTCAGGCATCCGGATACAGCCGTGCGACGCCGGATAACCCGGCAAATAACCTGCGTGCAATCCCGTCCCCGACACGATGCGCATGAAGTACGGCATCGGCGTGCCTCTGAAGTGCGTGCCCGGCGGTCTCGGATCCTTGGTCGCATCGACGTTGGGCACGACCACGTTGCCCGCCGAATCAACATAGTCCCCAAATATGCTGGAGGCGTGATCCTTGTCCTTTTGAGTGATCTTGAAATGACCCAATGGCGTGTTCAGCCCTTCGCGGCCGGTTGATAATTGCGAGACGCCCACCAGCACGCCGCCCTTGTAAAAATAGGCGCGCTGTTCGCCGAGGCTGATCTTGATGGAGGGACTGCCACCGGCATTGTCTCCGTCCCAGTAGGAAACGGTATCGCGCGGCGGACCGGCGGGAGCGCCGCCGTAAACGCCCCCCAAATACTGCGTGTTGCCGGAGAAACGCGCGTCTTCACCGCAACTTGCGATCAGTAAAACGAGACCGACAGAGAAACCTGCCTGCAAAAGACCAAGGACCGAACGATGCATATGAGTTTCGACGGCGTTCTTAATGCGCAAGCCGCGCAAAAAGTCAAGAGGTAGCGCATGCGTCTCGCGTCTCGCACGCGCGCGTTACCGCAGACGTCCATCGGCCTTGCCTTGTCATTCCGAGCGACGTCGAGGAATTTCTAACTATTTTAAAAACATCAAGAGATCTCTCCACTTCGGTCGAGATGACATTTAGATTAATGCCATGGCTCAAGTAACAATCGAGACAATCAAGAACGGCCCTTACATCGTGACAGGTGAAGTGGAACTAATCGACGCCCATGGAAACAAATTTCCGGTGGAAAAACGAATGGCGCTTTGCCGCTGCGGCGCGTCCACAGAGAAACCGTTTTGCGACGGCACGCATTCGAAGATCGGCTTTCAAGCCGCGGAGAAAGCAGTGCCTGAATCGAAGGAATAGGCGCTCGACCGTTTATGCCGTCCAACTCGCTCACGGTTCAAGTCGAGCGCCGCATCTATTTCGTTCGCGGTGAGAAAGTGATGCTCGACGCCGACCTCGCGTGGCTTTACGGCGTGCCGACGAAAGTCCTCAATTTAGCAGTGAAGCGAAATGCTTCCCGTTTTCCAAGGGACTTCATGTTCCAGCTCACGCAGGCAGAGGCGGAAAGTTTGAGGTTGCAAATTGGAACCTCAAACCATCGGCGCCCTAGCGAAGTTCCAAGTTTGAGGTTTCAAAATGAAACCTCAAAAAACAAACGCGGCGGCCGACGATACCTTCCGTATGCGTTTACCGAACAAGGAGTCGCAATGTTGTCCAGCGTGCTCCGAAGCAAGCGAGCGGTTCAGGTTAATATCGCGATCATGCGCACATTTGTGCGGCTGCGCGAATTGCTCCTCTCGAACGCCGACCTCGCGCGCAAGCTCGACGCGCTTGAGAAAAAATACGATGCTCAATTCAAAGTCGTGTTTGACGCAATTCGCGAACTAATGACGCCTGCTGAACAGCCCAAACGCCAAATTGGATTCCATCCGCATGAATAGCAAAACAGTAATTCTCGTAGGCATCGGATTGTCGATCTTCGCGCTGGCCGCTCACACGGAAAAGATCTCGCTGGTCGGCGCGACCGTGATCAATCCGGCTGACGGCAAAGTGCTGCCGAACGCGACGATCGTTATTGATGGCGACAGAATCGAGCGCCTTGCGATGGGCAAACAGGATGCGGCCACGCTTGGAAAACAAATCGCTTGCGTCGGCAAGTTCATTTTGCCCGGCTATATCGACACGCACGTTCATTTCTTTCAGTCAGGCGATTTGTTCACGCGACCCGACGTTGCCGATCTCACGAAAGTGCGACCTTACGCAGAGGAAGTAGCCTGGGTCAAAAGCCACCCGCCTGACGTTTTCAGTCGTTACCTGCGCAGCGGAATCACGTCCGTGGTAGATGTGGGCGGGCCGTTTTGGAATTTTGAAGTGCGCAAGACCGCTAAGGCCACTGCGAAAGCGCCGCGCGTGGCCGTGGCGGGCCCGTTGATCTCCAGTGTCTCGCGTCCGCAACTCGATCTAGGCGATCCGCCGATTGTTAAAATCGAGACTCCTGAGCAAGCGCGCGAGTTCGTGTGCAAACTAGCCGCGCAAAATCCCGATCTGGTCAAGATTTGGTACATCGTCGATAAAGATCATCCCGTTGAAAGCTTCCGGCCGATCGCGCACGCGACAATTGAAGAGAGTCACGCACATAAGATTCGCGTGGCGGTGCACGCGACTGAATTGGAAACTGCGCGCGCCGCGGTTGAAGAGGGCGCAGACATCCTCGTTCACAGTGTGATCGACAAGCCGGTGGACGACGCGTTCGTGAAGCTCTTGAAAGAGCGAAATATTATTTTGTGTCCGACGCTGGTAGTGTTCGAACGTTACGGCCGAACGTTTTCGCACCAGCTGAATCTGACTCCCGAGGAGCAAAAGTGGGGTAACCCGGAGGTGATCGCGTCGCTCGACGTCACGAAAATTCCCCAGGACAAATTGCCGCAAAGAATCAAGGATGCGTTGGCCGATCCAAAAGCCGCTCTCGATAAGATCAACAAAACTTATGAAGTCGCGCTGCCGAATTTGAAAAGACTGGAAGATGCCGGTGTCACGATTGCCGCGGGGACAGACGCGGGAAACATCGGCACAATTCACGGGCCTGCGCTCTTTCGCGAATTTCAATTGATGAAAGAAGCCGGGCTGACGCCGATGCAAATCCTGCAATGCGCCACGGTTAATGCGGCAAAACTTTTTGGGGGCGAAACGGGCGCGCACGTCGGCAAAATCGAGAATGGCTATTCCGCCGATCTCGTGATTCTCAAATCGAATCCGCTCGAGGACATCAGGCACGCCTCAGATATCGACACTGTAATTAAAAACGGAATGGCTTATCCGGCTAATTCAACTATGTGGTGATGGCGTTCTAGGGAGCGCACGCGTCTCGCGTGCTGGTTTCGACGTCGCGCCGAAACGAACTTCGCCTGTGCATCACGGCTCCCGAAGGCTAAACCTGAGAGAAAAGTTCGCGATCGCGAGGACGCGCTCGCTCCCGCAGGCGCGGGACGAGACGCGTGTGCTCCCCCCAAGTGGTGGCGCTCGCGCGTTTAGCGCGACGTAAAATTCCTTGCCCACTTGTGAGAGCGGTCTGAAATTTTGTACCTTATGGCTACTCATCCTACGCAATACGCGCATCCGGAAGCGCTAGTGGAGACCGATTGGCTGGAAAAACATCTTAACGACGAGGGGATCCGGATCGTCGAGTCGAATGAAGATATCTTGCTCTACGACACCGGCCATATTCCCGGCGCGGCGCACATCGATTGGCGCGCCGATCTGCAAGACCCGGTGATCCGTGACTACATCACACCGGAAAAATTCGCGCGGCTTTGCAGCCGGCATGGAATCACGCCGGACACCACCTGTATTTTTTACGGTGACAAGGCCAACTGGTGGGCTTGCTACGCGCTCTGGGCGTTCCGGTTGTTTGGTCATGAGAAGGTGAAGATCCTCAACGGCGGGCGCGACAAATGGAAAGCCGAAGGCCGCCGCATGACGCGGGAAATTCCCCAATATCCGAAGACAGATTATCCGGTGCCGAGGAAACGCTTCGACAAAGAGATTCGCGCCTTTTTCAATGAAGCGCTCGATCAAAGCAAGAGCGGCAAGCCGCTAATTGACGTGCGTTCGCCGGGCGAATACCGGGGCGAGATCACGCACATGCCGGAGTATCCGCAGGAAGGCGTGCTGCGCGGCGGCCATATTCCCGGTGCAAAGAGCATGCCGTGGAAGACCGCCACCAACGATGACAGCACGTTCAAGCCGGCTTCAGAACTGGCGAAAATTTATTTCGATCAATGTGAAATCGGGTCCGACAAGGACACGATCGTCTATTGCCGGATCGGCGAGCGCTCCAGTCACACCTGGTTTGTGCTCACTTACTTGTTAGGCCTCAACAACGTCCGCAATTACGACGGTTCGTGGACCGAGTGGGGCAACAAGGTCGGCGCGCCAATTGAAAAATCGGCGTAGCGAGCCCGCGTGCTATTTAAGTCCGCTCGGTTTTTTGCAGCAGTTCGCGGATTAACTGCATTCGCTTTTGTTCTTTTCGACTCGAAGTGAGCTGCGCTATCGAGCGACTCATCCGCCGGGTCCAATTCAGGTTCGCTTTTGTTCCAGGCACATTGAAACGATACGTCCGCGCCAGCAGATCAGTGATCATGATAATCGCAATCCACGACTCGCACCTAAAAAGCGCTTCAATGATCGCCGGATAAAAATCTTTTTCGAAATCAAGCTGATGAAGGAGGGGCGGTTTCCAATCCGCCCCGCTTTGGTTCGGCGAACTTCCGCCTTCGCCAAGGCTACGGCGGACGAGAGAGACCGCCGTTCCTTGGCTCTTTGTATTCAGCCCGGCCTGCCCGCCGTAGCCTTGGCATAGGCGGGCAAACAGCGCCATCTTCTCAAGGGTAATTCGCGCTTGTTCTCCGTTATCCGACGCCAGTCGCTCGAAAGCTTCGGTCCACAAAGCGCGAAGCGGTTTGTGATCGTGGGTTGCGTAAGTCGCGACGGACAGCCGTTCATATCTGTCGCCGGGAATGATCATCCCATGGTAGGTTTCCCATTGCGGAATTTTGAATCCGGCGATGCCGAGCGATCGCAAGTTTGGCCGCACATACTCGGGCACAACACCGAGGTCTTCGCCGATCACGCGCGCGGCGCCGGCTTCCTCCAGAACAACGCGCAGGTATTCCTCGCCCTCGCGTTTGTTCGTTTCGCGGTTCTCAGGTGTTTCGTCGTCACGGGGAATGAAATGTGGGGCGCGGTCGCCGGTTCGCTCCAGCATCTGCTGTCCATCGAGTGGGAGGAATTCCTTATTCTTTCGCGGTCGCCACGGAAACGCATAGATGCGATAAAATCCCTGGACGTGATCGATCCGAAACAGATGGAAGACGCGCCGGACGGCGCGCACTCGTTCGCGCCACCATTGGAACTTGTTCGCGCGCATTGTGTCCCAGCGATAGAGCGGGATGCCCCAGTTTTGCCCCCATTTTTGCGTGAACGCGTCGTCTTTGAAGTGCGGCTCCGGAGGCGCGCCGCCGAACCAGTCGAGCATGAATTCATTCGGGCGGGCGAAAACGTCGGCGCTGTAAAAACTGACGCCGAATGGAATATCGCCCATTAACGCCACGCCGCGTTGCTCGGCGAAGGCTTTGACGTCCTGCCATTGTTCATTCGCAATCCATTGCACGTAAGAAAAAAATTCCTGGCGGCGTGTCAGGGATGCCTGGCGCTCGGGCGGCAGATCGCGCAGCCAACTGCGCGCGCTTTCCATTGTCTGATGCTGCGCCCGCCATCGGTCCCATGCGGCGCTGCCATCGTTCTCCTCCATCAGGACGCGGAAAAATGCGTAATCACGCAGCCACGCGGATTCTTCTTCGCAGAATTTTTGGAATTCCGCTTGCCGTTCATCGCCGGCGTGAGCGGAGAAATTCGCAAACGCTTTCTCCAGGAGACGCCGCTTCAGTCTCCTGACCTGGCGATATTTTACTGCGTCGCGGCGAAGGCTTGGAATGTCCGCATCAGCCAGTGAAGCATCGAAGTCTTCGCGCGTTAAATCTGGCGGCGAGTTCGGCGCGAGGTGCAGCGTCGTTGGCTCGATGGCGACGGCGCTGATGGCGTTGTATGGGCTGTTATCGGCTCCGGTTTCATTGATCGGCAGAAGCTGGACCAGTTCGAACCCGATTGCGGCGACCCAATCAACAAGCTCGCGCAACGCCGCAACGTCGCCGATTCCCAAATCATCTTTCCCGCGCAGCGCAAACAGCGGTGCGAGGACGCCAGCGATCTTTTTGTCCGGCGAAAGATTCATTCGCAGGAAAATGACGAATGACAAATGTCTAATGACGAAGGAATGACGAAGTCCAAACCGCCTTTCGTCATTCGATCATTCGAGCTTGCTTCGTCATTCGTCATCCGGATTTCGCCGCGTATAAGCCCACATAACGCGCGGACACCAAGTCTATGTTTACGCGGCTTCGTCGTTTTCTCATCACTTGCCAGTCTTCCACGGTCCATTGTTGTCATTCCGAGCGAAGTCGAGGAATCTCTAACTTTTGAACAAAATGAGCTAACAATCAGAGATGTCTCGACTCCGCTCGACATGACAGAAGAAAATCAGGGCCGCTGCACTTGCCAATCCTCCACGCGGTTGCTAGGAATTTCCTGTAGAAAACGCGATGGCCGCTGGAACACGTCGCCGTAACCGCCGCTCAGACGCATCTGCGGATAAGTTAAATAAAGCTCGTCGCGTGCACGCGTGATGGCTACGTAAAACAAGCGTCGCTCTTCTTCAAGAGCGTCCCGCGTATCGAGCGACCGGCTGCTTGGGAACATGCCGTCAGTCAACCAGATGACGAACACCGTGTGAAACTCGAGACCCTTCGCCTGATGCACCGTGGACAAGTTCACCGCTTCTTTGTCTGCGCTTTGAGTTGGCCCCGCTTCCGCATCGACATTGCTGATCAACGCGAGTTGGGCCAGAAACTCATGCACGTCTTTGAACTGACGCGCAAATACGGCGAGCTGGTCGAGGTCTTCGCGGCGCAGTTGGTAGTTTGCAAAGTTCACTTTCGCGTAGTCGTCGTAAATCGCTTCCACGATCGATGTGATCATTTCCGATGGCGGATTCGGTTGCCCGCCCGGCGCGATTTCATCTAGGGTATGCGCCAGTTGCGTCCACATTTTCTTTGATTTTGCCGGAACGCTCATGGCCAGGAGACGCTCCGCAAAACTGTAGCCGGGGTTGTTGACCCCGGCTGGCGCTGACGTTGCTTCAGAACCGCGGTCAACTCCCGTGGCTACAACATCCATCTCCCATTCGCGCCAAAGATTTTCCGCTGTGCGATTGCCAATGCCGGGGAGCAATTTCACCATCCGGTGAAACGCGACTTCATCGCGCGGATTCGCCACGAAGCGAATAAATGACGTGACATCCTTAATGTGCGCCTGCTCGAAAAATCGGATACCGCTGGTGATTTGATAGGGGATGCCGCGCCGGGAAAGCTCCAGTTGCAGCTCCACCGCATGATAATGCGCGCGGTAAAGCACGGCGATCTCGTTCAGATCGACTCCTTCGTCGCGCAACTCGAGAATTCGCTGGGCGACAAATTGCGCTTGCTCCGCACCATTGTTTAGCGCCACCAACGCCGGCTTCAACGCTTTTGATTCGCGGGTCGCGCTCAGATGTTTGCGGAATTGCTGAACGTTTGCGGAGATGGCTGCGTTCGCCACCTCTAGAATTTCCGGCACGCTCCGGTAATTCATTTCGATTTTGAACACCTGCGCATCGGGATAACGCTTTGGAAATTCCAGGATGTTTTGGAAATTCGCGCCACGCCACGAGTAGATCGACTGCGCGTCGTCGCCGACGACCATCACGTTGCGATGATCGCAGGCGAGCAAGTCCACGAGGTCAGCCTGAATCTTGTTCGTGTCCTGGTATTCATCGACCAGAATGAACTGAAACTGCCGCTTGTAAATTTCCGCGATTCGCTCGTGCTGCTGAAACATCAACAACGTCTTTTGCAGCAGATCGTCGAAATCCATCGAGTTGGTGGCCTTCTTCTTTTTTTCGTAGCGCTCATGAACGTCTTGGATCTTGTCGAGTAGCGGCAGGAAATAAGGAAACTTTTCTGCGAGCAATTCCTCGAGCGGCTTCTCGGTATTGACCGCGAAACTGAAGATCTCTGCGAGCACGTCGCCTTTCGGAAAGCGAATTTCCTTTGGATCAATTCCCGCGCTGGCCACGACCCTATCGATCAAATCCTTTTGATCTTCGCGGTCCATGATGGTGAATCCGCTGGAGTAACCGAGCGCGCTCCCGTGCCTGCGCAAAATCCGGTTTCCAACTGAATGAAACGTCCCGCCCCAAAGGCCATTGGCATCGACCGGCAGCAAATTCGCAACGCGCCCTAGCATTTCCCGCGCAGCTTTGTTCGTGAATGTGAGCAGCAGAATGTTCCGCGGATCAATGCCGTTTTCGAGCAGATACGCCACGCGATACGTAAGGGTGCGCGTCTTTCCCGAGCCCGCGCCGGCAATCACTAGGATGGGGCCAGGCGGCGCAGTCACCGCTGCAAGCTGCTGTTCGTTCAGCTCAGCGGCGTAATCGACATGGATCGATGTTGATACCGGAAAGCGTTGCAGCGTGTATTGGCGAGACATGAGAATTGCGGATTTCGGATTGCTTGCCCGCCGCAGCCTCGGCGGAGGCGGGCAGATCGCGGATTGCAAAGAACCGCAGCAATCGTCTCCGTGCAACCGTTCCCGCGTTGAACGGCGCGGTGCGGTTACACCGTTTTCAAAAAGTCGAAATGCGTATCGGCCGCTTCCACTTCCACGTGATGATGACGCGCGCACGCACTAATGAGCAGATCGTTTGCCGGCACGCGTTTGCCTGCTTTGCGGCAGCGGTCCGCCAGCTCGCATGCCGCCTGCCATACTTCATCATTGATCGACAATTCCGGAATGCGCTGCTCCATTTCTGTGAGCATCCGACGCTCGGAGGCCGCGCCAATGCCAGCCCACAACTCCAGCCGAATAATGGGGCACCAAGCTGCCTGCCCGGAAAGAACCAGCAGCCGCGCGCGCTCTCGTGCAGCCAGGTCTCCGCGACGCCTGAGCGCGTGCACCCACGTCGAACTATCGACGAGCTTCATTTCTTCTTTTTGGTAAATGAGTAGGTCTTGGAAGTATTCGTCCAGCTCTTCCAGTCTTCCTCGTCCAACGCTTCAATTTCTTCGTTTGTCATTAGCGACTCGAATTTGCCGAAGTACTTGATGAGCTCTGCCTGACTGTGCCGGCGGTTCATTTCTTCCAGCGCTTTCACAATGGCTTCGCGCTTGGTCTTGGCTTTGGTATGCCGCATCGCGTCGCGCAGCATTTTATCGGGAATATTCACCGTCGTTTTCATGCAGGCATTTTCGCTCCGATTGGAATCCTCGTCAATTTAAGACAACGGAAATCAGTATTCGGATTTTATCGCAAATGGAATCCGCCATTCGGCTAATCGACATAGCCAAAAAGGCGGCCGCAACCTACGAACTTTGCAGCAACAAACCTCAACGGACGCCAGTGTCGATATTCATGTCCACGCGCACAGTCTTGTTTGAAGTTACTGTGAACGGTTGCGGCGTCGCGCGGACGTGCCGGCGCCTGCGGTTCGGAACATCGAGAATATAATTACCGGGCACCAACGCGACGCGATAATTTCCGTTCTCGTCCGCTGTGACCCGCGCAATTTCTTTTTCTCGGTCGCGGCTCAAGACGATCAGCGGATATTTGGCATAGTTTTCAGCTGTGATTGCAGGCGCGTTCCCGTCGGCAAGCTCGACTTCTCTCGGCGAAATGATCTTCAAATGTCCTTCCATGAATCCCGGCGGCTCGGCGGTCGCGCCAGCGACGACCGAAAAGATACAAACGCCGATGAGATACTTAACGAACGAAGACATGACGGCAGCCAATTGGATTTACCGCTTCACGATTAGATGCGTAACCGCGTCACCCGTTCATTTACAGAGAGGCCGCGTGCTTCGACAACCAGGCGAGCGAGATACGTGCTCGCGCCACAGAGCTGTTCGCCACGGCCAATCCGTCCCGCAGCGCAGAAGCCTGTGCCACGCAAAAAAATGGGCGGGATAGATTTTCACTATCCCGCCCAAGAAACTTAACCCAAATTTTACGGCAGCCTCAGTCTCCAAGCGCTGCGCCCATGCGTTGCCGCGTACAGAACACGTGCACTG
>QHOF01000175.1 GCA_003219335.1 Verrucomicrobiota bacterium
CTGGCGCGTCGAAAAGAATGTATCCCTCCGGCGCTTTAAACAGATAGCAATTCGTTTCAAAAATCCCGCCGCAAAATCGCTCGTAAATCATCGCAATTCACTGTATCCAAGCTTGCATACGGCTGAAGTCTGGAGTTTTTACGAATAATTGAATGTTCCGCGCTGCCGGTTGTCTTATTCCTGCCCAACAATGAGGACCTTATCTCGCCGTCTTGCGCGTTACACAGAAATCTGCGAGCATACTCCTTACCGATGAAATCATCTTTGCGACGTTCAGTGGCGCTTTGCGCCATTCTTTTTACAGCCGCAATCGCCGCGCCGCCGGCACCGGCGGCGTCAAGAGAAACGGTGGCGACGTCCGTTGGCCGGCTCCTGGAGGAAGGCCATTACACCAAGCAAAAACTCAATGAGGACGTTTCAAGAAAATTCCTGCAAACGTATCTGGAGATGCTCGATTTCAGTCATCTTTTCTTTACCCAAAAAGATGTCGATGAGTTGAACGCCAAGTACGGCAGCTCGATGGCAGAAGACATTCTTCTTGGCACGCTCAAGCCGGCCTACGACATTTACGCGCTGTACACGAAGCGCGTTGACGAGCGGGTCGCCAAGATAAAAGACCTGTTGAAGCAGCCGATCGATTTCAAGAGTAATGCGACGGTCCAGTTGAGCCGCCAGAAAACGTCCTGGCCAAAAGATCAAGCCGAAGCCGACCAGCTCTGGCGGGGTCGTATCACAAACGAGTTGTTGCAGGAGCATCTGAGCGAACACCCGATTGAGCCTGCTCCGCAACTGGTTGCTCGCCGCTATGATCGTCTCGACCGCAACGTCCACGAGCAAGATAAGGACGAGCAGATGAAACTTTATCTGGACGCGCTCGCCCAGGCATATGACCCGCACTCGGAATACTTGAGCAAGGCGGACATGAAAAATTTCAGCATCAACATGGGCCTCTCGCTCGTGGGCATCGGCGCGATGCTCCGCTCGGAAGACGGCTATGCAAAAATTGAGAGCCTGGTGCCCGGCGGGCCTGCGCAAGTAGATGGAAGACTTAAAGTAGGCGATCGGATTACCGCCGTGGCACAGGGCCCGGCGGATTATGTCGACGTCCGCGAGATGCGACTGGACAAGGTTGTCGAGATGATCCGCGGAAAAAAAGGCACGCGCGTGCGCTTGCTGGTGATTCCATCGGATGCCACCGACCCGTCGCGCCGGAAAAGCGTCGAGCTGGTGCGGGATGAAATTAAGCTGAAAGATCAGGAAGCCCGCGCCGATATCATCATCAAAAAAGATGAGAACGGCAATCCGATTAAACTCGGATGGCTTACGCTCCCTTCTTTTTATGCCGACATGGACAAACACCAGAAGAGCACCACGCGCGATGTGCTGAAGTTGCTCAAACGGCTGAAGAAAGAAAACATCGCCGGCCTGGTGGTGGACCTGCGGCGAAATGGTGGCGGCTCACTGGAAGAAGCGCTCTCGCTCACCGGCTTGTTTTTGAAATCTGGCCCGATCGTTCAGACCAAAGATTATAACGGGACCATCAGGATTTCTTCCGATCCAGATTCAGGCATCGCTTACTCCGGGCCGCTCGTCGTTTTGACCAGCCGGCAAAGCGCGTCGGCCAGCGAAATTTTCGCAGCCGCTCTTCAGGATTATGGCCGCGCGGTGATCGTCGGCGACAAGAACACGTTCGGCAAGGGCACCGTGCAGACCATTCTTCCGATCGGCCGGTTCGCTTCACTGCTGGGCAGCCATTCCGATGAAGACGGGGCGTTGAAGTTAACAATCCAAAAATTTTATCGCGTCGCGAGTGGCTCGACGCAGCTCCATGGCGTGTCTTCGGACATTGTCCTGCCGAGTTTGACTGATCTCCCCGAGTACGGCGAGAGCGCGCTAAAGAACGCCCTCGCGTATGACGAAGTGCCCAAGGCAAAATACACCAAGTGGTCCGACACTCACTCGCTGTTTGTTGACCAACTGCGGCGACGTTCGGAAGAACGCGTGAAAAACAATCCCGAATTTCACTACGTAGTGGAGGACATGGATCGTTTGCGTCATAAAATCGATGAAAACCGAATTTCGCTGAACGAAGATGCGCGAAAAAAGGAACTTCAGGACGACAAACTGCGTAAGGAAACACGTTCGAAAGAGCGTCTGGCGCGGAACCAGGAGGAACCCCAGATCTACCGGCTAACGCTGGATACGGTTGATAAGCCGAATCTGCAATTGGTCATGTATCCGGGGAAATTGGCTGAGGCGAAGAAGAATGGCGTTGCCCCGAAAGTTGATCCTGAAGCTGCTTCAGATGCAGATTCGGATTTGATCGAGGGTCCCAACACCACCGACGATACGAAAGAACCGGCCATCGATCCCGAGCGCGACGAGACGCTTAATATTCTGACCGATCTTGTCGATTTTTCGCGTGGCCCGAAGACCGCCAGCGCGAATCATTAGAGCGGGGACGGCTGCACGCGCAGCTCCCTGCGGTTGAGCAATCACGTCGGGTCGTGCTGTAGCGTCCGCTGTCTCAGCGGAGGGAATCGAGCAGCCCGGCGCGTGAATACCGCTGCGCTGAGGACAGCGCACGCTACAGCCAGCGGTGACCGGGCGGTCTCACGGCCACCACGGGGGCGAAGGTGGTCCGAACCGCGGGTCAAATCGCGGGCCGAACCGTGGGTCTGCGAATCTATTGCCGCCTCGCATGAATGGGGATTGCGATTGTCCCAGGTAGCGTCCCGCCGGCGTTCTGCCAAATACAGTAACCGGAGTGCCGACGCTGACGGCATTGAACAACGCAATCGCATATTGTTCCGGCATGCGAACACAGCCGTGCGACGCGGGATAGCCGGGCAAATAGCCGGCGTGCATTCCGTCCGCGCCATTGAATCGCATGAAGTAGTGCATCGGCGCCGGGATAAATTTTCCGCCGCGTGGAACTGGCATGTCCGCGTCCGCATCGGCCACGATCGTATTTCCGCGCGCATCGACGATCTTCCCGTACATGCTTGAATAGTGAGTTCTTTCCTTCTCCAGAACCTTGAAGGAACCCGTTCCGGTGAGATGTCCGTAACGGCCACTGGAAATCGGCGACGCCAATAACGGCCGGCCATTCTGAAGGAGATAGGCGATCTGCTCTTCCAAATCGATCTCAACTGAAGTTTCCGCGCGCAACGAAATGGCCGCGCAGAAAAAGATCAAAAGTGCAACAACGGTTCTCACACGCGTTTAAACCCGTGTGATGCGCGAAAGTCGCGGGTAGCGCACGCGTCTCGCGTGTTGGTTCCGGCGTCACGCCGAAACGGACTTTTCTTAAAACGAGATTTTCAGAGACAGCACGCCACACGAAAAAGGTCGCAATCGCGAGGACGCGCTTGCCAGCACGCGAAGACGCATGCGCTACCGACGAAACCTACACCGCGATTGGCGCCTTAATCGAAGGATGCGGATCGTAGCCGATGAGTTCGAAATCTTCGAATTTGAAATCGTGAATGCTTTTGACCGCCGGATTCAGTTTCATCCGCGGCAAGGGCCGACACTCACGTGAAAGCTGTTCGCGGGCTTGGCCGAGGTGGTTTTTGTAAAGATGCAAATCGCCAAAGGTGTGAACGAAATCACTCGGCGTAAGATCGACGACTTGGGCCACCATCATCGTGAGCAGTGCGTAGCTTGCGATGTTGAACGGAACACCGAGGAAAAGATCGCAGCTGCGCTGGTAAAGCTGGCAGCTTAACTCGCCATCCTGCACGTAGAACTGGAAGAGCACGTGACATGGCGGCAGCGCCATCTTGTCGATCTCGGCTGGATTCCATGCGCTCACGATGAGCCGCCGGCTCTGCGGATTCGATTTGATCTGCGCGATCAAATTATCGATCTGATCGACGCGCACGCCATTTTCGCCGCGCCAATCGCGCCACTGCGCGCCATAAACACGACCGAGCTCGCCGTTTTGATCGGCCCACTCGTCCCAGATAGTCACCCCATGCTCATTCAGGTAACTGACGTTGGTATCGCCGCGCAAAAACCAAAGTAGCTCATAAATGATGGATTTGATGTGCAGCTTTTTCGTCGTGAGCAGCGGGAATCCTGGTCCGTCAGTGCGCAAATCAAACCGCGCCTGGGCCCCGAAAACTGATAATGTTCCTGTGCCGGTGCGATCGTCGCGTGGTCGACCGTGATCGAGCACGAGTCGCAGCAGGTCGTGATATTGTCGCACGCCAAAATTTTATCGCGGTGAGCGCATTCGCGAAACAGAATTTCTTTTCTATTGCGATTTTGTGATTGCGAGCCGCGCAATGCTCGGAAGGTTTAGAATGCTTTGCACGAATTCAATCTTACCTTTGAAAGGAGTTTACCATGAACCTGATTGTCTCGCGGAGAATGATAGGAATACTGGGTGCGCTATTGACCTCAACGCTGAT
Source organism: Verrucomicrobiota bacterium (assembly GCA_003219335.1). Taxonomy (GTDB): domain Bacteria; phylum Verrucomicrobiota; class Verrucomicrobiia; order Chthoniobacterales; family UBA10450; genus Udaeobacter. The sequence continues at coordinate 4,419 of QHOF01000175.1, forward strand.
GCCAGCGTGTGGTCTGCGTTCCACGAATCCTTCCACCGAAACTCTTACTCTCTATCAAGACGCACCGAAGATGAAGCTGCTTGACCTCGGCGAGCCGGGGAACAGCCCGGGCGACGTCTATCATTTTTTTGCTCCGCTACACTCCAGCCCGAGCGGTCCGGTGATTGGCGAGGTATTTGGCTCAAAGACGCTGGTCAAGCTTGCGACTGACGCCAACCCAAACCTAGAGCAGCGCACAACACTTCTGTCTTTTACCTTTAGTGATCGCCAGGATCAAATTATCGCTTTGGGCGTTGCCGATTACTCGCCGACTGCCGGTGAATTTAATCCAAGCCAGCCGCGCGCGCGCGCGATATTAGGCGGGACCGGAAAGTATATGGGCGCACGCGGCCAATTGACCAGTACGCGGAATGCCGATGGCTCATATACGCAGGTGTTCACGCTGCTAAAGTGATGCCGATAAAATGGAGGAAACAATTCCCGTGAGTAAACAGGCCACGAGCCTGTGCTCGCCAGACAAAGCGTGCCGGATTGGCACGAGCTGTGGTTGTGACCAGGCTTAGATCGAGATGAATTGGCTCAGCCCAAGCGGGGTTGCACTGAGCTTGATTAGCGGTAGGTTCTGGTAAACAAGGGCTTAGGCTGCGCACGCGTAGCTGGCCCGTTGCCTGCTTCAGATTTTCTTAGGCGAAGTCTAGCCGTGGCACATCCGTCCTCGGCCGACTCGACCCAGAAAGGATTTTCAATTTATGGCTAA
>QHOF01000176.1 GCA_003219335.1 Verrucomicrobiota bacterium
CTTCAGCTGGGGTAGTGCCGTGTCCTTCCTTAGCCAGGCTGTGCAGGAGCCCGCGCTCTACGTTCCTCACAACGGTCATTTAGAGTATGAGGTCTGGGGTGTGACAGCCGATAAGAAATTCACAGTAGTTGCCAAGCTTTCAGTCAGTCATCCGAAGCTCGGCGCCTGGGGAGAGCAAGTGCGAATCGCACCTTCGATGGTCGCGCTGAAGCGCGACAGGGACTATAAGCTAGTGGAGAGGTGCAGCGCAGAGGAGTTTCAGCCTAGCCTCACCGCATCCGATCGGATGCTAGACACACTGGTAATTCGATGAATGCCTTCTCATGGAAGACGATGCAGCGAACCGCGAGCCGCGCTGCGATCTACCTTTTGAGTATTTGCCATCCACCTCTCCACTGCGTGGTCAGCCGCAGAGGGCTCGCGGTCGCTGATCATGTGTCTCGTTAGATCAACAACTCTTCGTTGGCGCCGCTTTTAAGCGGACAAATGCCGCGTTTTTTTGCGTTCGCGACGAAGTCTACGAATTCGCGGGCTGCGTCGCCGAACTTCATCGTCACCGCTTTTTCAAGCGCCTGCGAGATGTTCAGTCCGCTTTGATAAATAAGTTTGAACGCTGCTTTGATTTCTTCTCGGTCTTTTGCGCTGAACCCGGCGCGGCGAAGCCCGACAACGTTTAGTCCAAAGACGGAATTGCGTTCGGCAGCGATGACGAACGGTGGCAGATCCTTTCCGAACGCGGAACTGCCTTGCACCATCACGAGTCGCCCAATGTGCATGTGCTGGTGAAATGTCGATCCGCCGCCGATGAACGCGCCGTCATCGACGCGCACATGGCCGGCCAGCAAACAATTGTTCGCGATGACGACGTTGTCTCCGATGAGGCAATTGTGTCCGATGTGCGCGCCAGCCATCAGGAAATTCTTGTCGCCGATTTTCGTCGCGCTGCCCTCGGGGCTGCCGCGGTGGATCGTGCAGTATTCGCGAATGATGTTGTCGTTCCCGATCTCGACTCGCGTTTTTCGCTCCGGTGAGAATGAAACATCCTGGGGCGGCGCGCCGATGATCGCGCCGTGCCCGATAAAATTGCCACTGCCGATCACGACCTTCCCTTCCACTACGACATGTGATTGCACGATGGTTTTCTCACCGATCACGGCGTGTGGTCCAACAATTGAGAATGGTCCGATGTCGGTGCCGGCCCCGAGTTTTGCAGCCAGATCGACAATCGCGGTGGGATGAATCTTTAGCTCGCCCATGGGTGCGCCGTTCTTGAGCGGCCATGCGTGTGCTGGGTGGCCTCTCCTTTGCAAAGGGAGAGGGGGAGGGTGAGGGTTAGTCCGGCGCGCGTTCGTTCCAACCCCTCACCTCCATCCTCTACCCTTGAGGAGGGGGAGAGGCGAGAGAGCCCACGCACGTTCTGGGTAGCGCACGCGTTCTGCGTGTTGGCGAACGCGTCCTCGCGGTCGCGGACTTTTCTTGGCGCATTGCTTGCCAGTAAAATAGCCCAGAATGAAAGACTGTTTCGGCGCGACGCCGAAACCCGCACGCGAGACGCATGCGCTACCCCCAAAGGCAGACTCATAAGACGCCTGCTTCCTTGAAACTGAAATAACCGGGGTTTCCTTCAGAGGGCGCGCCGATGATGATGTGGTCGAGCAATTTGATTTGCAAAAGCTCCGCGGCCTCGGCCAGGCGTCTCGTAAGACTATGGTCGGTCTGACTTGGCGACGGGTCGCCGGAAGGATGATTGTGCACGACGATCACGGCGTGAGCGGAGTAAGTGAGCGCCGGCCGAAAAATTTCGCGCGGATGCGCGATGCTCTCGTTCAGGCTGCCGAGGGAAACCTCTTCAATGTGCAGAAGACGGTATCGCGTATCGAGCAAGATGACGCGCAAAGACTCGATTCGCAGCCGGCGCATCTCGGGTCCCACCAACTCGCTCACTAGCTCGGGTGAATCGAGCTTTTGTTTCGACAACGTTTCGCGCGCGAGCCGTTCGCCCAGGCCAAACGCCGCTACCAGCTCAAGAGCTTTTGTCGGACCGATCCCCGGAACCCTACGCAGTTCTTTCACACTGCATCGGCTGATGCCCGTGAGGGATTTGTATCTTTCGAGGAGTTGCCGTCCTACTTCAACCGCGTTGGTGCCCCGCAATCCTGTGCGCAAGAGTATGGCGATTAATTCCGCGTCACTTAGTGCTGATACGCCGCGCGCAAGCAGCTTCTCGCGCGGCCGCTCCTGCGCCGGCATCTCACGAATTTTAAGCTGCGACATAGATCAAATTCTGGAGCGATGCTGGGCGCGAGGCCTCGCGGAGCTCGACCCTCCATTCAAGCGATTCTCAGACGCGAAGTTGATCGAACATTTCGCACAGCGTGTCACCAAGGGAGAACAATGCGTCGGCATAAGGATTCGATACAATTCCATCCAGCGCGCCTTGGGCCTCGCGAATCAAATCGCTGCCAGCCGCGATTGACTCGTTTAGCGCCCCGTTGTTTGCGCCATTCTTCAGAAGCTCAATCATTTCTTCGATTTGTTCTTCGAGCACGAGCTGGCAACAGCGCTCCCGCTCAAAGTCCGAGGCCGAACGCAGGAAAATCAAAACCGGCAGAGTAAACTTGCCTTTGCGAAGGTCGGTCCCTAGCGTTTTGCCAGTCACGCTCTCGCTGCCGGCAAGATCGAGGCAATCATCGTAAATCTGGTATGCAGTCCCGATTTGAAACCCGAAATTTTTGAATGTCTCGACAACATTGGCATCGGCCTCGCTGATCACGGCAGCCAATTCGGCCGCGACGGAGAAAAGCGATCCCGTTTTCATTTCAACGATGCGCAAATAATCCTGCACCGTCAGAGTGAGATCGAACCGGCGTTGCGTCTGGATCATTTCGCCGGAGCAAACCGTCACGGCCGTGCGCGCGATGGCGCGACTGATGTCCGAGTTTTGGAAATTTGTCGATAACGTGAGCGCGTGTGCGAAGAGGCAATCGCCCAGCAAAACGCTCAGCGAGTTTCCCCAGCGCGCGTTCGCGGTGGGCTGCGCGCGACGACGCTCCGCTTCATCCATCACGTCGTCATGCACGAGTGTGGCGATGTGGATAAGCTCGACGATCACCGCGAGATCAACGTGCTCCGAGTTGATCTTACCGGTGGCGCCGCCGGCAAGAAGAGTCAGAAGCGGCCGAAGCCGTTTGCCCCGGCTGCCTACTGCATAGAGAACGTAGCCTTCGAGCGCCGGATCAAAAGCCGCCGTCTGTTGCGCAATGCGCGCCTCGACTTTTTCAATATGCGGCTGAACCAGCCGCGCCACGCGCGCCAGCGGGCTGATACCCATAGAGCCCGACCTGGCTGAGCGTGCAGAGACTTCCACGCCGTCGAGAATAGCGGGGCGAGTAGAGTAGGGCAAGCTTCTAGCTTGCTAGAATGTGCAAACGGGATGCATGCGCTACCTCATTCGCAACCAGGAATCGGTCCCGTATTTTTGCTGGGCGAATTCTCGCGCCCGGTCCAAAATTTCTTGAGCAATCGTGCGCTCACTGCGATTTGCCGACAAAGCCTGTGCAAAACGCTCCGCGAGGCCGTTCGCAAGATCGACGCCTTGAATGCTGCCCTGTTGCAACAAACCACTGCGCGTGCGGCGCTGCGCTGCGCCGGCAACTTTTCGGCCATTCACCATCACATCGGCGCGGACTGGATTTGCGAAACAGTGTTCGTTGTAGCCGGCGTTGCTGCCGCCGGCGCCGCGATCACCGATCGCGGCTACAGTTGCGCGTTGTCCTCTGTCAGCCAGCGCATTGACCAAAGCGCGATGAATCTTCTCGTAGAGCGACATCGATGATTCAGCGAAGATCTGATCGCCTCCGGGAATCACGATGGAATACGTCAGGTCATCTCCGTGAAAAACTATCCCGCCGCCGGTCCAGCGGCGAACTAAATCGCTTTCGCGCGTGTAACTCTTCACATCGGCAAACCTGCCAAAATATCCGAACGACAGAGCGGGGGAGTGCCATCGATAAAAGCGAATCGAAGGAGCTGTGGCATGCTCTAGCAGCGCTTCGTCGATGGCCATGTTCATCGCTGCCGAGTGCAGGGTGTCGTCGTGGTAAACGTGAAGCGCAGTGAATAGCCTTGTTGTCATGTCGAGCGAAGTCGAGACATCTCCGGCTCCGTCAGAAGCATCGAGAGATTCCTCGACTTCGCTCGGAATGCCAGCCATTAGCTGAGTTCCTGTAGAATCTTCGCCACGGCTTCGCTCGGCTGCGGATGCGTAGTGATCGGTCGGCCAATGCCGATATAATCGGCGCCGGCTTCGATCGCTTGGCGGGGCGTCGTGAATCGCTTTTGATCGCCCGGCTCCGCCCAAGTCGGACGAATCCCTTGAACCACGATTTTGATTCTGCTCGCAAATTCTGCGCGCAACTTTTTAATTTCATGCGGACTGGCTACGACTCCATCGATTCCTGCTTCGACACCCAATCTGGCGAGACGCAAGACCTGATCATCAACTCGGTCGGTGATCCCGATTTCACGCAGCGTTTCTGGCGTCGCGCTGGTCAAAACGGTCACCCCCAAGAGCAGCATATCCTTTGCGCGGGCCGCAGTCGCCGCGCGCACCATTTCGCTGCCGCCGCTCAAGTGAATGGTGAGCATATGCACACCAAGATGACCCGCTGATTCAACTGCTCGGGCGACAGTGTTCGGAATATCGTAGAGCTTGAGGTCGAGCCAGACCTTTGCGCCGGCGGACAAAACGGCGCGCACGATTTCCGGGCCTTCGGCCGTGTAAAGTTGCAGACCGATTTTGAAAAACGAAATCTGGTTGCGCAATTGTTCAACAAGGGCGAGCGCTTTTTCTTTTGTCGCGACATCCAGCGCAACGATGATTTTGTCTTTTGTCATTCCGAGCGAAGTCGAGGGATCCCGCAGCGTTAGCTTTGACTGGCAACATGGGATGTCTCGAC
>QHOF01000177.1 GCA_003219335.1 Verrucomicrobiota bacterium
CAACAGTGCCACCGAGTCCGACGCCGACACCCAGGTCCAGCCCATCGCCAAGGCCTCGTCCAAGTCCGGCGCCGCGGCCGATGTGAACGGGGCCACAGTTGATGTCAGTTGTCAATTAGCACTTACCGGTAATCGGTTATCAGCTATCGGTGAAAGGATAATTTCGCAGTGCCCTCAACGATCAACATTCAACCTCAACGCACAGTGATTCATTCTAAAGCATTACTCACCCTAATATTCGCCGCGGCGCTTGGCTGTATCACCGCCAGTTTAGCAAGCGCAAACACGATCAGCATCATGCCGAACAAAGATAACACGCTGTACGAGTACGACCCGCTTGTAGGCGACACCAGCAATGCCCTGGGGGACCACTTTTTCGCCGGTGTGACAGCTGAGGGTGAACTGCGCCGGGGCGTGCTTGCCTTCGACATCGCGGGAAGCATTCCGCCTGGCTCAACGATTACCAGCGTGAGCCTGAGCATGAATATGTCCCGGACAATTTCGGATACTCGAACCGTCGAGCTGCACGTGCTGCTCGCCGACTGGGGCGAAGGAACGTCCAACGCAAATGCAAACGAAGGTCAAGGAGCACCGGCCACCCCCAATGACGCTACATGGCGGCACCGGTTCTTCGACACGATTTTTTGGACAACGCAAGGCGGAGATTTTTCTGCCACGGTAAGCGCGAGCCAGTCGGTCGGCGACATCGGACAGTACATCTGGAGTTCGGCACAGATGGTTGCCGATGTGCAATCATGGTTGAATAACCCGGCCAGCAACTTTGGCTGGCTGGTGTTGGGAGACGAGTCCGCCGTCCCGACCTCGAAGCGGTTCGACACTCGGGAGAGCGCCAGCCCACCCGTGCTGACCATCGAATACAAGCCAGCGCCGCGGGCCACGCCAACACCAAGGCCGCGTCCTACTCCCGCGCCGCGCCCGTAGAACGTAACACAGGCATCCCGCCTGTTCTGTCGAGCGGGCATCCTTGCCTGCGAGCGGGGCATCTCCGGACAGTATGCCCGGCGTGTCAGATACGGATGCCTTAGTTACGTCTGGAGAGCAGGCTGGAAGCCCGCGTGACGAGTCACCCTCAAAGGCTGAGTTACTCTTCACGAGGCAATTCGCCGTCGCGATCGAGTTCAGTTGCTTGCCGGAAGTGTTTTTCAGCTAGCTCGGTCATACCGAGGTCTTGAAGCCGGCGCCCGAGCACCCAGTGATAAAGTGACTCATTGGGAGTGAATTGGTCGGCTTGTTGTTCATGGGCAGTGGCTTCTTTGGACTTGCCTAACAAGCGCTCCGCGCCGGCAAGCTCGTTGTTAGCCAAAGCCAGACGCGCATTGCGCTGCACCGCATCAGTCCAAACCGCTACGGCGTCCTCCCTGCGGCCGAATTGCCAGAGCGATTCGCCTTTTTCCTGGCGCGCGAGAATCAGATCATCTCTTTCTTCGAGCGCTGCATCCAGACTCGCCAGCGCTAGCTGGTAACGTCCAAGACGATTCAAGATCGCGCCGCGATAATAAAGACTCAAAGCTTTGCTCTTCTCTTTTTGATGAGCCGCAGCCTCGCCGAGCAATTGCACTGATTGTTCGGGATCGCCCAGGAGATATTCAAACCATGCCAGCTTCGGCAGCGCTTCACTGTTTACAAACAGTCCGAGCCTCGAGGCGGCTAGAAAATGCCTTTTTCCCGCGAGAACGTTGTCGCGGTCAGCCGGACTCAGCCAACGCTCGGGATTGAGCTGCGCAAGCGCAAGCTCGTCGGGCAGCTGGATTTTGCCGAACGCGCGGTTGCCCAGGAACTCGTGATAGCGGACCCAGCCAGTGTGCGCGTTCAATCCAATCCAGGCGCAGGCGAATGCTGCAAATGCCCAGCCCGCTTTCCGGATTTTTCCTGACGACTTCAAATTGAAACGGTAAAAGGACAATTCTTTCGCCCGGAACAATCGCCACGCCTTGAGTGCGAGAAACGTGGTGACCGTGGCGCAGCCGAGCGCCATCAGGAAGGGGACCAGCGCATACACGCCGCGAACAGCCAGGAAACTTCCGAAGAACACCAACGCGCCGACGATTTCTTCCGGCCACGTAACAGAATAACTTTTCCGGATCGCGTTTGATTTCGGGACCAGGATCGCCGGTTTCCCGAAACCGAAGTAGAGCGCGTTGGTCGGGCATACGCTCACGCAATCCATGCACTTCATGCAACCGGGATCGACCACCATCCCGTACTGTTTCACCTCGGCGTGCACGAGAACGTTTGAGGTGCAGGTCGCAGTGCAGTGTCCGCATTGATTGCACGCGGGCGTGACCCGGATTTTTCCAGGAGAAAACTTGTCGGCCAGACCGAAAAATCCGCCGTAAGGGCAGGCATAAGTGCAAAAGCCTTTTTGCCCGAGAAAATAAACGGTCACGAAACCGCAGACGAAAAGAAACGGGATGGCCACCGCGACCGAAGGAAACGTCTGCCAAAAATTCGTGGTGACCAGATGATTGGTGAATTTGGGGATAATCGCCGTGTGCTCCGGGTTATGGAACAATCGGTACACTGTGGGCCAGACAAACATATACAGCGCGCCGATCAGCGGGACATAAACCAGGAGCCGCGATCGGAACGGCTTTGGATGGAGACCCATTTTCTTGAGCAGCCAGCCGCAAAGATCTTGCAGCGCGAGAATGTGACAGCCCCAGCCGCAGACAAAGCGCCCAAAGATCAGCGTCGCTAAAATTGCGAGGCTAAAAAAAATGAAGCCCGCGTTGACGAAGCCGCCTTGCAGCGTCTGCATCGTCTCCGACGGCTCGATGGGCGAAACGGTTTTGCCCATGACACGCCACTGGATGATGTGCGCGATCATGAACAGGTTCAGAAGAATCAGCGCCGTCGCGCGCCACCGGCTGGTTTTTGATTTGCGAATACCGGTTTTTTGAAGCGGAGAATTTTTGAAAAACGCGGCTCGCCGGGAGATCGGCCCCTTCGTTTTCAATTCCCGGCTAACGCAACCACTTTTCACGAGATTTCCAGAATTCTACGCCAAAATGCGCCGGACGCTAATTGTTCATCGCGCCCGGGCGCGGCGATCAGGATACAAATAGCAGTGCCGCATTCCCAAAGAACTGTTACCAAACTTTTCAAAGATTTTCTTTACTTCTGTGGTCTGGTTATGAGAGATGTTGGCTCCTCAATACCTAGCCAACAACCCGGAGGGCCGAAGAAAATGTTAAAGATAATACTCACCGCTTTCATATTCCCGTTGCTTTTGCTTTTTGGTTTCCGTGATGCAGACTCCCCGAACGCTTCGAGGGCTGCAGACACAAGTCCCAGCAGCCCGGGCGAGAGCGGGACACTTCAGAAGATGATTGTGGCCAGCGGGAGCGCGACCATGGACCTTGATCTGAACAGGATCAACGGAATCAGCTCCACCGCAGGAAAACTGGAGACGTTGCATTTTGCCGTTGCGCCGAACTCTTTCTTTCCGGTTCTTGTTTTTAACAACGTGATACGCGGACCGAAGCCCGGTTCGATGGGGCTGGTGCCGCAAAATAACGTCGTCCTTCCTCCGGCATTGACTGCGTCGCTCAACAGGCTGGCTATCGAAAAAATTGGCTCGAGTGAACCCTTCGACATGTCGGTGGGCGATGCGATGAGCGGTTTTGTGTTTTTTAATATCGAAGGAAATCACTACGACTATGATGCCGGTTCGCAGTCGTTTGGCATCCAAGGTGGACGGCTTCTGATCTCAAAGGAGTTTGCCACTGCGCTGGGGCGGCGAGCAGACGCCGGTTTGGTGGTCGGAAAAATCTCTGTGCGAACGACGATGCAACCGATCGAGATCACGCAACTGGTGAACGGCAAGCCTAAGTCGATGGTCTTGCCTCCGTTGAGTCAACGTGCCGGTCCGGGAGCGCCTACCCTGGTGCCCGGTCCCGATATCATCGTTGGGGATCTGCCCAACATGCTGCAAGTCGGGAATGCGGGATCACAGGTCGGCCTGGGGGTGGCGACGACTTCCTGCAACAACGGCGATCAGCCGGTCAACTTTTTCGCATTACCAAACACAGATCATCCGTTCTTTCCGCAAAATTTTTATCGGATGAGCGGTGGCACAGATAACACCGCGCGGTTCGAACAAATTGGCCAGGCCTGGATTAAACACACGTTCGGCGCGGACGAATTCGACGACTGCAACCTTGGCTGCAACACAAATAATTGCACTCAGTTCTCACAGCTATGTCCGGGCTGTTCCGATCCGTATCTGGCCGACGAGAACGGATGGTACGACCTGCTTGGTTCACGTGCGTGGGTCAATCCTTTTACCGGATCTTTCCCATCTACTGCAGACGATCACACCGGCCACGTACATGACGGCGTATCGCACCGGATTCGCGTTAATGTCGACGATCTGAACACAACGCTCAATACGGGTGCAACTTATTTCGCGGAAGCGGCATACCTGGATCCGCTTGAATACACGTGGTGTCAGGCCCATCCCGGGCAGTGCAACATGTATAACAACGCTTCCTA
>QHOF01000115.1:0-7574 GCA_003219335.1 Verrucomicrobiota bacterium
ACACGTTGCTCTAGGAAACGCCGTTGGGCTTGGGTAGCGCACGCGTCCCGCGTGCTGGCGATGGCGTCCTCGCCATCGCGGACTTTTTGAGACAGGAGAGAATCTCCAGCGGGTTGACACCCTTTAAAGCTTGTTTCGGCGCGACGCCGAAACCAGCATGTGAGACGCATGCGCTACCCCGAGCCTCCGCTTCGCTTCCGCGAGATAGGTCTCGTCGATTTCGAATCCGATAAATTTTTTCACGCTGCAACGCCGCGCTGCGAGAGCGGAATTTCCGATGCCGAGAAACGGATCGAGCATCGTTTCAACGCGTCCCGCGCCTACCGGACCATGCAGCTTGATGCACCACTCCGCGAGCTGAACAGGAAAAGTCGCAGGATGCGGCCGCTCTTTTTCACGGCTCTGGATTGTTTCGTAAGGAACGAACCAGATGTTGCCGCGACAACGCAGATCGCTTCCACGCGTATGCGCCCAGCGCGCGATATTGGTTTTGTCCTGATACGGAACTCCGATTGCTAGCCGGTCGATTGCGGCGCCGCCGGTTTTGGTGAAATGAAAAATGTATTCGTGACAATCGTTGAGAAACCGCTTTGAGCTGATCGGCTTGAAATGACCATACGAGCGAACTTCTCCTTCTCGATCCTCTATCGTGATCGATTTGATCCAGTGAATCGTATTTTGTAGCACGAAAAAATCGCGCAGTGTTATGACGATCTCGTGTGGCAACATCGGATTGGACGGCGCGGCGCCGATGTTTAGAAAAAATGAGCCGCTTGATTTTAGAACTCGTCGAACTTGCTCCGCCCATTGGTGGCACCACCGCAAATAAGATTGTCGGTCCTGCCGGTCGGAATATTTCCCGTAGCTAATCCCGAGATTGTATGGCGGTGAAGTCACCACAAGATCGACACTTTCGTCCGACAAACGCGATATTCCTCGGATGCAATCCTGTCGGCGGAGACGGAATTTGGTCATTGGACATCAATTTCGCGTGATTGCCGCTTCGTACAACCAGAAAATCGCGCGCGTTGCGGGTCTGGGGAGCACAGGCTGGCAGCCTGTCCTTTTCCGCAGCCTGCCGAAAAGCTCTTCGAACATTCCATAATGGGAGCTCTCGCAACGCGCGTCGAAGTCGTCGGCAAGCTGCCGACGACAACAGGCTGGCAGCCTGTGCTCCCCAGAGATCGACACTCGCACGTTCACGGTAGTTCGCTTATCCTTTATTCATGGCGGACAAGCCTTCCAAATTAAAGATTGCTGACCGCGAGTTCACCTCGCGCCTGCTCGTTGGCACGGGGAAATTCGCGTCGAACGAGCTGATGCGCGACGCGCTCATCGCCAGCGGCACGGAGCTGGTGACGGTGGCGCTGCGGCGCGCCGATCTTTCAGGCAAGCGCGATCCGTTTGCGAACATTCTCGATTTCATCGATCCGAAACGGTTTCTTCTCTTGCCAAACACCAGCGGCGCGCGAAATGCGGATGAAGCGGTGCGGCTCGCGCGGCTGGCTGCGAGCGCCGGTTTACCCACATGGATCAAACTGGAGATTCACCCCGACCCGCGCTATTTGCTTCCCGATCCGGTCGAGACATTGGCGGCTGCGGAAATTCTGGTGAAAGAAGGGTTCACCGTTCTTCCCTACATCAATGCCGACCCGGTCCTGGCGAAACGATTGCAGGACATCGGGACGGCCACGGTGATGCCGCTCGGTTCGCCGATCGGCAGCAATCGCGGGATCGAAGCGCGTCCGCAGATCGAGATCGTCATCGAACAGGCAACTGTGCCGGTTGTTGTGGACGCGGGATTGGGCGCGCCAAGCCATGCCGCGGAAGCGATGGAAATGGGCGCCGACGCCGTCCTGGTAAACACAGCGATCGCAATTGCGTCCGATCCGGTTCGCATGGCANNNNCGAAGCGGGTCGCGAAGCGCGCGAGATCGGGTTAGCAGAAAAACTCAGCGCGGCTGCGGCTACCAGTCCGTTGACAGGATTTCTGAGCGGCGCGCCGTAGCGCAGGTTCCAAACTCGCCACAGGACGAAGCCGCCGTGGCGGACCTGCCGTATCGCCGATTTCCAAATCGGCACGTCCGGCAAAATCGTGCGCCGAGCGGCTTTGGAAAGCCGCGATACGGCAGACTTGGAAATCTGCGCTACTCCGCGAGTACGCCGCTACAGGGTCGTCTCGCTTGCGAGCGCTTCGCGATGTCTGATGCCGCGCTTGGTTTCCTTTTGCAATCGTTTCAAACGACTCGATATCGCGGCCTTTGCCGCCGAATTCATCCGATCGATAAACAAAATTCCATGGAGATGATCGTGCTCATGCTGAATGGCGCGAGCTAGAAATTCGCCAGCGTCAATTTGGATTGTGTCACCTTCCAGAGTCTGTGCGCGCACCGTCACCGACTGCGTCCGTTCAATGTCGCCGGTGATTTCGGGAAAACTTAAGCAACCTTCCAGTCCCACCTCGGTTTCACCATGCAGCGCGATCTCCGGGTTGATCAATACCAGCGGCATTGCGCTATTTGGATCGACTTCTTTGCCATCCAATTTCAGCGTGCTTGGTCGGTCTTCGACTGCCGAAATGTCCGGCACGGTGAGCTGCAACGCTTCACCGATCTGCTGTGCCGCCAGACCCACGCCGTGCGCCGCATGCATGGTCTCGATCATGTTCGCCGCCAGCTCCCGAATTTGATCATCAATTTCCTCGATTCGTTTACCCTTTGCCCGCAGAATCGCCATACTGCAAGATCGGCAGGATCATTTTTCTTCCCGGGTAAAAGCCGGCAAATTTCTCACGCCCGCCAGTTTCAATGCGTCCATCACCTTAATGATCGTGCCGAAGGACGCTTTTTTGTCCGCTTGCAGCGCGAGGGTGGACTTGCGGGCTTCCGGCAAATTCCGCACTCCGTCCTCCAGTTCGTCCACGCTAATCGCTCGCCCATCCAGTTTGATGTCGTCATCCTGATCGATGCTCACAATCGCGTGCTCCAGTTCCGCCGGCTGCTTCTGCGCCGTTTTGGACTCAGGCAAGTTAATCTGGACCTCCGGCTGGTCCTTCTTAAACGTCGTCGAGACGACAAAAAAGATCAGCAGGATGATAAGAATATCCACCAGCGAGACGATGATGATGATAGGCGCGCGCCGTTTTTTAACTGCGAACTTCATGTGCTCAAATATGGCGCGTGTTTCACGCGACTGATGTCGGGATTTTCGCTGTCTTGGGGTCGCGCGAGGCGCGGCCGTAATAGCATTTGTTGATCAGCTCCACGACCAGCGTTTCCATCTCCACCGACATCACTTCGACTTTTCTGGAAAAATAGGTGAACCCGACCAGCGTCGGCACGGCAATCGAAAGCCCGAACACCGTTGCATTCAGGGCTTCGGCGATGCCGAGCGCGATCTGGCGCGTGTCCGACGCGCCGGAACTCAATCCAAGATGGGAAAAAACGTGCACCAAACCCGAAACCGCGCCGATCAACCCGAGCAACGGCGCAATGCCTACAATGACTTCGAGAACGATGAGACCTCTTTCCAGGCGCACCATCTCGTGATGCGCCCGTGTTTGGACCACTTCCACGTTTTCCGAGCGCGGCCCGCGCAAATGTTGCAGCGCGACCCGAGTGATCCGCGCCAGCGAGGAAATATCGTGATGCACAAGGCGCGAGAGCCGCTCAGGGCTTTCGCCCGGCGCCAGACGCTCAATTTCCTCCTCGATTGCCGGCGGCATGACCTTTTTCTGTCGCAAAGCGAGGCCGCGCAAAATCATGACCGTCACGGACACAATCGAGCAGGCCAGCAGCGGCCACATGAAAAGGCCGCCCCTCGAGAAAAATCCGAGCACGATATTCACGATTCCCGGCGTTTCGGCAATGATCCAGGCAGCGATCATCAATTTGGAAAAATAATGAAACCGAGGCCGTCCACTTCCAGCCCTTCCGGAGGCAAAGTGTCCGCGACATCTTCTGGGATGGGAGGAAGGTGTGCTTCGAGCACCGATTGCACGCAAACGTTGGCAAACGCCTCGTTCGAACTGTTCTCTGTGATTTTGAGGTCCTTCACTCGTCCGCTTCGATCAACATAAAATCGGAGCCGCAGTGTGCCGATGGTAATTAAATCACGCTTCTGATCGACGTACGCGTACTAGCGCGACCCGATTGAATCCGCCACGATCTTTTGATAGCGACCGAGCGGCGTGCCTAAAGCGTTCACGGCGGATATCCCGCGATTGGTAATATTACCCGCGATGCGGGTCCGCTCTTTCAAGGGCCGATACGCAGATCGCGCTTGCGATGCCGCAGCCGATTGGTCGAGTGCTTGACCCGGCTTTTGGGTCAACAACGCAAATTGCTCCGCAGCGGTAAGCGGGGCCGGCTGCGAAGGGGGCGATTGTTTGTCTTGCGATGCAGCGCTCGACTGCTGCGGTTGGGCGCCCTTTGTTTCCACCGAGTAACGTTGTGTCTCCAAATTCACAAATGGGCGATCTTTCCCGGTTTGCGACGGCAATGGCAATTCACCCGTGGCGGCTAGCTCGCTTGCTCCAATCGAATTGGCATTCGACTCAAATGTTTTGTCTTTCGGCGGTTCAACCGATTTTTTCGATTCGTTCGTCTCCATAAAAGCGGAGTTCTTCGGCACCAGCGACGCTGGAGACAGATCCATCAAAGTGAGCTCAGCCGGTTTATCTTCAAAGGGGACAGCCGACGAGAAAACGCCGCTCAAAGCAGCAAGCAAAAAGGCTACCGCCAGGTGAATGGCAATCGCCGCGAGCACCGCCCACAAAATTGTTCGCGCATCGTACTCGTGGTCCCGAAAGCTTTCGGGATGAGCGAGCGTCATGTCAGCTGTTGTCATGAGAGCAGTCTCTTAGTGGGTGGAAGATTCAGGCTCAGCGCTTTCAGCTTGAGGCTGCAACATTATCCCAGCCCGGCGACACTGACAACTTGCCCTGCCGGCCGACTTTCCTTCCTGCTCCAGTCGTGCTCTCGCTCCTGCTGCCCGTCACCCGCGCATGATGAAACAAGTACTGCTGCGCATAACCACCGTGTTCGCCGAAATAGCCTTCCGAGAATTCGCGAAGCCGCCGCGCCGTCATTTTCTTTCGACGTGGAAAATAATGTCGTTTCAACGCCCGCTCGATCCAGACGTCGATGGGGAATGCGCGCAGTCGCTCGTAAGCAAAAAGCATCACGCAATTTGCGATCTTCGCTCCGACGCCCGGCAATGCGCACAGTTGTTCTCTGAGCTGGGCATCCGCCAGCGCCGACCACATTTCTAGATTCCCTTCGCCTGAGCTTACGAGCTGCGCAGTCGCGCACAGGTTCCCGGCGCGATAACCGAGCGCGCACTCCCGCAATTCTCTTTCGGAAGCTCGGGCAATTCGCTGCGCCGGCGGAAATGTGTAAGCGACGTGGCCCGCGACCTTTCGTCGCTCACCAAAGCGGCTCCGGAGCCCCAGCGAAATTTGGCGAATATGCGCCACTTGTTTCATCGACGAACAAATGAATGTGGCCAGACATTCCCATTTTGGCTGCCGGATGATCCGCAACCCGCGACAAAAATCGCGGGCAGCGTTCATCGCCGGATCATCTGGAAACGAGGCGCATATTTCGGTCAGCGGATGATCGAGCGCGAAATAATGCGCGATAATTCCGGGGAGCATACGCGTCTCGCGTGTGGGTTGTGGCGTCGCGCCGCAACGAACTTTCAAAACCCTGCCGTCCTGCTCCACATAAACAGGCAAATCGCCAATCGTTCCGACAAATCCGTTGCCGGTCTTTTCCCAATGAAAGACTTGGCCGGAATGAAGTGTCATTGCCAGATCGAAATCCGGGGCGGGAATTTTGATGAGCTTCATGAGGTGGATCGCGTTGTCCTCAACGCGATGTCAATCAGGCGGTGAAGGCGGCAATCATTTTAGCATCGTCTTCGGGAGAAGCCGATCCACCCCCGTGCCTTCCAATGAAAAGCTGACGCTTAGTCACTTGAACATTCGCATTTCCTTCGTCATTCGACATTCGACATTCGTCATTGATAAGTAGGAGCGCCATGAATGGCCGGCTGGCAATCGACTGCACGGTTCTGCTGCTTTATTTTGTCCTCATCATCTCCATCGGCCTTTACATGGGCCGAAACGAGGAGGACCTCAAAGATTTCGCGCTGGGCGGCCGAAGAATTCCGTGGTGGGCGGTGCTCGCATCGATCATCGCTGCAGAAACGAGCGCCGGCACTTTTTTCGGAACGCCCGGGGAAGGATTCGCATTGCGCAATTACACCTATTTGCAACTGGCGCTCGGCACCATCCTGGCGCGCGTCCTGGTGAGTTACATTTTCATCAAGCCGTACTACGATTACAAAGTCTATTCGATTTACGAATATCTCACCGCGCGTTTCGGTGTGCCGACGAAAAACGCCGCCTCGACCGTTTTCATGATCACGCGTCTGCTGGCGTCCGGCGCCCGGCTGTATGTGGCGGCGATCGCGCTTGCCCTCGCGTACGAGATGATTTCCGGCGCGCGCCCGAACCAAACCCAGACGCTCTGGATTTATATTGGATCGACAATTGCCATCGTCATTCTCACGGCGATTTACACGACACTCGGCGGGATCAAGGCGGTTATCTGGACCGACTTCATTCAGGCGTCGATTATGATCGGCAGCGCCCTGACCGCAGTCGGTTTGCTCTACTCGCAAATCCCCGGTGGCTGGGACGAAATCGTCCGACGCCACGGCGGCTTCGGGATTTCGGATTTTCTCACCACCGGGCTCGATCCCGCAAAACACGGCTGGGACAAAATCAAAGGAATGTTCGAGATCGAGTACACGATTTTTGCCGGCCTGATCGGATCGACGTTCATCACTATGTCCACGCACGGAACCGATCAGGACATGGTGCAGCGAATGTTGACTGCACCCGATATTCGCCGCAGCCGGCGTTCTCTCATCATGTCCGGGCTGGCCGATATTCCTATCGTGCTCACGTTCTTGAGCATTGGCTTGTTGCTGTGGGTTTATTATCAAGCGCATCCGGATCCCACGCTTCCCACAACGCCTAACGAAACGTTTTGCCATTTTATTTTGTACCAGATGCCGGTCGGCCTGCGCGGGCTTTTGATCGCCGGAATTTTTGCTACCGCCATGGGCTCGCTTAGCACCGCGATCAACGCGCTCGCCACAAGTTTCACCCGTGATTGGTACGAGCCCTACATCAACCCAGGATCGACAGGCGAACAAAGCTTGCACGCAGTCCGTTGGGCTACCGTTTGGTTCTCCGTCCTGATGATTGTCGTCGCATCGACAACTTCCTATCTCGTCATCGTCCATCCCAACGTGCGCATCATTCCGATCGTGCTCGGAATTTTTGGTTACACTTACGGCTCACTGCTCGGCGTTTTTCTCTGCGGAATTCTTACCAAACGGCGCGGCAATAACTTTGGTAACATCGCGGCAATGATCATCGGCTTTATCGTGGTCGCTATCTTAAGTGGATTGCCCAATGGCGTCGCCGGGATTTTCGGCGGCAAGCTTTATACCCAGCCAAATTGGCTGCCGGTGATGGAATTTCCCTGGTGGATTTGCTT
>QHOF01000115.1:7700-16319 GCA_003219335.1 Verrucomicrobiota bacterium
CGGAGTGCGGAGCGTCCTCGCACCGCTTTTGCCCTCAGCGCCGGCTCCGAAAGCGACGCGAAGAACGGCATACGGCCCGCAAGCAGTGCGCACTCCCAAAGATGTCGCGAAACGCGACTACCTCTCAGGAAAGGGGCAACTAATCGGAATCGGAGAGCGCTGGAAAGCTTCAGCTTTTCGTTTGATTGGAGCAGACGGAAAATAAAGCAGGCATTTGACTCGCGATGGGTCGCCAATTACTCGTAACGGCAATCTTTTTTACGCAACTCTCAATAATCGATATCCCATGGCCCACGTTGTCACCGAGAAATGTAACGGATGCAAGTTCACCGACTGCGTGGAGGTCTGCCCGGTCGCGTGCTTCTACGAACTGAACGGCCAGGTCGTCATTCACCCGGAGGACTGCATTGATTGCATGGCATGTGTAGAAGTGTGCCCAGTGCACGCCATCTATGCGGATGCGGATGTTCCGCCAGAATTCACGAAAGATATTGAGTTCAACGCGACCCAGGCCCACCAGATCAAGGATTCGGGCGCGGAAGCGATCACAGTTAAGAAAGAAGCGCTGCCCGGTGCCCTGGAGCGGAAAAAAGCCCTGGGTTATTGAGCGACGAGCCCGCGCGAACTTTGACCGCCGAGGTAATCCGTCCTCCCTCATTTCTTTCTCCCAGCTAGCTTGATCTTCACAGAGCTAGCATCTAATTCTCGGTCAACTATGCCAGCTCCCCCCGTGATTGCTGACCTTGTGGAGCGGTTTGAACAACAAGGCGACGCGTACAAGTCCGGTCGATACAACGAGGCCCAGCTTCGCAAAGAGTTTGTCGATCCGATGTTCAAAGCGCTCGGCTGGGACATGGAAAACATCAGCGGTTACGCCGAGGCCTATAAGGACGTCATACACGAGGATGCGATTAAGATCGGCGGCGCAACCAAAGCGCCGGACTATTGCTTCCGTATCGGCGGGACACGGAAATTTTTCCTCGAAGCAAAGAAACCTTCCGTCGATATCAAGACCGACGCGGACCCAGCTTACCAACTGCGTCGTTACGCTTGGTCGGCCAAGCTTCCGCTCAGCATCCTGACCGATTTCGAAGAGTTCGCGGTTTACGATTGCCGCGTCGAGCCGCGCTTGGGCGACAAAGCTTCAGTCGCGCGGGTGCTGTATCTGAATTTTCGGGAGTACGTATCGCGTTGGGACGACATCGCGAAAATTTTTGCGCGCGAAGCGATCCTCAAAGGCTCCTTCGACAAATTCGCCGAATCAACGAAGGCCAAACGCGGAACCGCGGAAGTTGATGATGCATTCTTGAGCGAGATTGAGAATTGGCGCTCCGATCTGGCGCGCAATCTGGCGCTGCGCAATCCCAAGCTCTCGCAGCGCGATCTTAATTTTTCCGTGCAGCGCACCATCGACCGCATCGTTTTCCTGCGCATCTGCGAGGACCGTCGCATTGAAGTGTATGGGCGATTGCAAGCGTTGCTAAATGGCGAACACACTTATCGCAGACTGTACCAACTCTTCCGCGAAGCCGACCAGCGTTACAACTCCGGTCTGTTTTATTTTCAGAAGGAAAAAGATCGCGTAGAGCCTCCCGACGATCTCACACCCGAACTCGAGATCGACGACGCCGCGCTCAAGGGAATCATTCGGCGTCTCTATTATCCCGATAGCCCGTACGAATTTTCTGTTCTGCCAGCCGACATTCTCGGCCAGGTTTACGAACAGTTCCTCGGCAAAGTCATCCGCCTCACCGAAGGCCATCAGGCGAAGATCGAAGACAAACCCGAGGTCAAAAAAGCGGGCGGCGTTTATTACACGCCCACGTACATCGTCGATTACATCGTCAAGAACACCGTCGGCAAATTGTTGGAGAAGAAGACGCCGAAGCAAGCCGCCAAACTGCGCATTGTCGATCCTGCCTGCGGCTCCGGATCGTTCCTCATTGGCGCATACCAATACCTGCTGACCTGGCATCGCGATTGGTACGTCGATCACGATCCGAAAAAATGGGCGACGGGCCGCAATCCGGCGCTGTATCGAGGAATGGGCGGCGAATGGAAACTCACCACCGCTGAGCGCAAACGCATCCTGCTGCAAAACATTTTCGGCGTGGACATCGACGCGCAGGCAGTCGAGGTCACCAAGCTCTCGCTGCTTCTGAAAGTGCTCGAAGGCGAATCAGAGCAAACGATCGCCACGCAACTGCGTTTCTATCACGAGCGCGCACTGCCCGACCTCGGCCGCAACATCAAATGCGGCAACTCGCTCATCGGCCCCGATTTTTACGACCAGCAAGAGATGGATTTTCTCGACGAAGAAGAACGCTACCGCATCAACGTCTTCGATTGGAAGGCCGAGTTCAGCGAAATCATGAAAGCCGGCGGCTTCGACGCGGTCATTGGGAACCCGCCATATCTACGAGTTCAGGGCCTTCAGGAACATTACGGCAATCAAATCGAATACTTCGCTAGAAACTACGAAAGCGCTGTGAAGCGTTTTGATCTTTATCTTTTGTTCACGGAGCGCGCCTATAAGCTTCTAAACTCAAGCGGGCGAGTTGGATTCATCTGCCCGCACAAGTTTCTCAATTCCGACTTTGGCTCTGGCCTGAGGAACTTTTTGGTTCGAAATCACGCGGTCGAATCATTTCTCAGCTTTGGAAACAACTTGGTTTTCCATCAAGCTTCAACATATACCGGAGTTTTGATCCTCTCGAAGAAAGAGAACGCTTGTCTCGTGTTTTTTCAGATGCCCGATGTTCCGGTGGGTGACCTGCCTGTGCGTCTAGCAACCGTCAAACCGACCGACTTCAGTGGCTACAAAATTACCATGCTTGGCAGCGAACCGTGGGCACTCACATCAATACCTAATCAGTCGTTGCTAGACAAATTGCGAAAGCAGCCAGCGAGAGTGGAAACGGTTTTCGAAGGCGTTTTCCAAGGGGTGGTTACCGGAATCGACGAACTATATTTTGTAACTCCGATTCGTGATCGTGGTGATTTAGTTGAAGCCGAAGTATCGCGAGACGGAAGACGTATCAAGCTGGAAAAGGCCATTCTGAAGCCGATGCTAAAGGGAGAAGATGTCTCGCGCTACATTGAGCCTCGCGCCAGGTTCCACTGCATTTACCCGTACAGGTTGGTCGGCGAGAGGACAGTTATCCTTGAGGAGCCGGAGTTCTCAACACGCTTTCCGTTTGCATACGCCTACCTGAGTGAGTTTAAAAGCGAACTGCGCGATCTTCGCGTGAGGTACAAAACCAATCCTAAATATTGGTATTCATGTCACCGTGGTCGTTCGATGTCCGCCTTTGCCAGAGAGCGCATTATCAGCCAGGAGATCAGTCTGGGATGCAATATGACGTTGGACAGACACGGGCTGTATCACAACACGAAGGTTTATAGCTTGCTGCCGGCCCCTTCCACACAAGAAAGTATTTTGTACTGGCTTGGAATACTGAACTCCAAGTTGATGTGGTGGTTCCTCAAGAACACCGGGTACGTCCTTAGGGGAGGGTATTTTACCTTCAAGACCGAGTACTTGAACCCGTTCCCATTGCCTCGGGTGACCTTTACGCAACCTGCCAGCAAAGCCCGTCACCATACGATGATCGAGTTAGTCGAGCGGATGCTGGGGTTGCACAAACAACTCGCCGTCGCCAAAACAGAATACGCGAGAACAAATCTCAGATCGACGCGACCGACGCGCAGATCGACAAACTGGTTTACGAGCTTTACGAACTCACGCCCGACGAAATCAAAATTGTCGAATCGGAAAAGTGATCGAGCAGGACACATATTGGCGCAGGGACCTGCTAAAATTCGGTGAACGCCTGGAGAAGCGTTACCGACAGCGCAAATGGTCAGCGCGCACGCTCTACAATATCGAGAAGCAAGTGTTTTTGAGTTTCTATATTATTCGGAAGCTGATCGAGAGCGGGAAGGCAGATCCCGGTGTGTCGGGTTTCAATTGTGCCATCATGAAATACCCGATTAGAGAAGGAGCGCAACCTTCCACGGATCCGAAAACGTTCGGTTTGACTTACGAATTGTTCAGGGGCTCAAAAACAGCATTGAATCTAAAAGAGCTCTGTAACCAGTTCATCCATAGCTTTATCTTTTCGCCGTTTACTCCGTTCAAAAGAGAGATGTTCGGAATCTACTTTGTATCGGATAGTCACAGCAAAACTGGCCTTTATTACATTAGATTGATCAAAGTAATTGAGATCATTCTTTCTGCCGGTCGCAATCGATTGATCAATCTAAACCTGCACAAAAAAGCTGACGGGACGTTTCGAGTTATCTCACATTGAATCGTCAACTGACACAACCGTCACTAGGGCTTTTTGTCCTTTCCCAGTTTCAGTGACAAATCACGCAACTGGCGGGGATCGACTTCGGCGGGCGACTGCGTCATCAAGTCGATGCCGCGATTGTTTTTCGGGAACGCCATTACATCCCGAATTGTTTCTTCGCCGCAAATCAACATGACCAAGCGATCGAGCCCGAGGGCGATGCCGCCGTGCGGCGGCGCGCCAAGATGGAGCGCACGCAGCAAATGGCCAAATTGTGCTTGTCGATCTTCCGGGCTGATACTGAGCGCTTCGAACATTTTTTCCTGCAACTGCGGCTCATGTATCCGAATACTGCCGCCGCCGATCTCGACACCGTTGAGCACAACATCGTAGGCCTCGGCGCGAATTTCCCGAAACTTCTTTGCCTCAAACAGCGAAATGTCTTCCGCTTTTGGTCGTGTGAACGGATGATGCATTGCGTTCCATTTGTTTTCCTCGGCGCTCCATTCGAAGAGCGGAAAATCTGTAACCCAGAGGAAATCCCAGATTTCGGCAGCAGGCGTAAGCTTTTGCATCTCTGCGATGCGGAGCCGCAACCGACCGAGCACTTCACATGCAATTTCCCATTTATCCGCGCCGAAGAAGATGCAGTCGCCTTCTGCGATCTTGAGTTTCGATTGCAGCGCTGCTTTCTCCGTTTCAGAGAAAAATTTCACGATAGGCGATTTCCATTCGCCGTTCTCGATCTTGATGAAGGCGAGACCTTTGGCGCCGTACAACTTTGCAATTTCCGTAAGTTCATCGGCTTGTCCGATCGTAATTCCGGCGAAGCCTTTCGCATTGATCGCTTTCACCACTCCGCCCGCATCGAGCGCGCTGCGAAAAACTTTGAAACTGCTTTGGCGAAAAATTTCTCCGAGATCGACAAGCTCCATTCCAAAGCGGCGGTCCGGTTTATCGCTGCCGTATCGGCTAACCGCCTCGCGATACGTAAGCCGGTCGAACGGAGTTTTGATGTCGATGTTGCGTGCGGCCTTGAAAATCGCCGCCAGCATCCCTTCGGTCACAGCGAAAATGTCGTGCGGTGTGACGAACGAAGTTTCGATGTCAATCTGGGTAAACTCCGGTTGCCGGTCGGCGCGCAAATCTTCGTCACGAAAACATTTCGCGATCTGAAAGTACTTCTCCACACCGGCTACCATGAGCAGTTGTTTGTATTGCTGCGGCGCCTGCGGCAGTGCATAAAACTTTCCGGGGGTGATCCGGCTTGGTACCAAAAAATCGCGTGCGCCTTCCGGCGTGCTTTTGGAAAGAATTGGTGTTTCCACTTCGACAAAGCGCTGGGTGTCGAGATAATCGCGCGTCGCCTTCGCGACCCGATGGCGCACTCGCAAATTGCGCGCGAGACGTGGCCGCCGGAGATCGAAATACCGGTGCCTCATCCGCAAATCTTCATTCTGCGGCTCGGCGTCGATCGGGAAGGGTAGCGTGTCCGCCCGATTCAAAATTCGCAGCTGATTTGGGATGACTTCCATATCGCCGGTCGCGAGATCCGGATTTTCAGTGCCCGGCAGACGCGCGGCGACGCGCCCCGAGACCTCGATCACATCTTCGCTACGCAAACTGTGCGCTTCCTTTGCAAGTTCCGCGTTTTCCTCAGGGCGAAAAACAACTTGGGTCAGCCCTTCGCGATCGCGCAGATCAATGAAAATGACGCCGCCGTGATCACGCGTGACGTTCACCCACCCGGCCAGCGTCACCTGCTTGCCGATGTCGGACTTACGGAGCGAATTGCAATCCTGGCTACGGTACATGGGAGCTTAGAACGAAGCGGGTCATTCCGGACGTGGTAGGTGATTAAGCAACTGATCGTGTGGAATCAACGTTTCCTGGCGTGTGGAGAACTTCTTTACTTTCAGCTGGGGCCATTCGTCCCCAAACACGACGGCAAAAGTCGCGCCGAGTTGCTCTGCGGTTTGGAATTGTTTGCCGACCTTCTCAGGCCGCAGCGGATAATCGACACGATAACCAGCGTCGCGAAGCAGTTGAATTTGCGCGAGCGCGTCCGGGCGACGTTCTTCTTTTGCGATAACGGCGTAGATCTGAATCCAAAGATCCTTTTGAGTCTCATTGTGCATTTGAAGTCGGGCCCTTGGTACTTCGTTAATTAAGTCCCCGATCACTACGTCCCCCATGGCAAATCCCAACGCTGGCATCGACACGCCGCCACCGCTGAGCTGTCTAATCAAATTGTCGTAACGCCCGCCGCCAGCAATTGCGCGCAGTTTCTTCTTACGATCAAAAACCTCAAAAACGATACCAGTGTAATAAGCAAGTCCGCGCACGACTGTAAAATCCACATCTAAGTACGGGCCGATGTGACGTGGACCCAAATGATCGTGTAGAAGTTCATGAATCTTTCCGAGAGTTGTTCCTTCAAACTGTGAGCGATCCGTTTTTGGATTAAGGAGAAAATCTCGGGTGCTTTTTACCCAGTCCCGGATCTCGTCGATAGAAGTACTGAAGGGTTGAAGCAATTCAGCCGTCTTCGTCTCTTCCTGCCGGTCTATCTTATCAACGATTTCAAAAAAGCGCCGAAGCTCGGGCTCGTTGAATGCCTTAATTTTGTTTGCGAGAAACGCTAACCAGACATCTCTGCTGCTTAGTCGTACGACAAAATCCTCTTCTGTAAGCGCAAAATCTCGTAATAAATCAACGACAAGCGCTACCAATTCCGCATCCGCAGCGACCGACGATTCTCCGACGATGTCGCAATTGAGCTGGAAGTGTTCGCGCAATCGGCCGCGTTGTTGTTTTTCGAAACGGAAGAATCGACCGATGGAAAACCATTTGAGGGGTTTCTTGAATTCGCGTTCGTGCGCGGCAACCACGCGGGCGAGTGTGGGCGTCAGCTCAGGGCGCATGGCGACTTCGCGCTCACCTTTGTCGGTAAAGTTGAAAAGCTGGTCCACAATTTCCGAGCCGCTCTTCTTTTTGTACAATTCAGTCGGCTCGAGAATGGGGCCTTCCCATTCGACAAAGCCATAGCGACGAGCGACTTCGCGCCAACGCGCAAAGATGTAATTGCGGACCGCGCAGTCGTCGGGCAGAAAATCGCGAAAACCGGGTAATTTCTGCATAGAAGTCACGTTAGCGTGCTGTGGCGCACGAAGGTCGATTACGTGTTTCGATGCGACCACACGGGACAGAATTTACGATAAGAAGGTGCAGTTGAAGAAACTCTGGCGCTAGGGGGCCGGAGACATACACGATGGAGAACATCCATTCAATCAAAGCAGAGGGACAAATATGAAACAAACGAGATTAGTGAAAATATTGGCAACGGGAGCGGCCTGCGCGGCAGCGGTCGGCATAGCGTTCGCACAGGAGACCACAACCACGACGACAACAAATCCTGTGACAGGTACGACGACAACCGAGTCGGCGACGACCACGAGCGTAGGCACGATTACGACTTACACGCCCGATTCGGATTATATCATGTTCCGAACGGCGCCGGATGCCGCTCCGGTGCGGTATTACTACACGAAAGAGACGACCATTCTGGATCCGGAAGGGCATACCGTGGCATGGTCGGCGATTCGGCCAGACATGCCGGCGACGGTCTATTACACGAATGTTGGCGACCGAGTGATTGTTCGCAAAGTCGTGTTGAGCCAGCCAGCAGCGGTCTACGAGAAGAAAGAAACCACAACGACAACGACCAAGCCTTAATCGCGAAAGGTCGTTCGTTTGGTAGAATCAAAGGCGCTCGCGGAAGGTTTTCGCGAGCGCTTTTTTTCTGTAGCCGGAGTCTGTGAGCGTCGGACGAAAGCGACTCCGAACGCTTTCGGAGCTGCTACAGCGTCAGTCCCCGTAACCATGCGGAAATTTCTGGTGCCATTTCCAGGCGCTCTCGATGATCGCGTCCAGTGACTGGAACTGTGGTCGCCAGCCCAGTTCATTTTTAATTTTTTCCGAGGAGGCGATGAGTCGCGATGGATCGCCGGATCGACGCGGTTTTTCGACGGTATCAATGTTTCGTCCTGCGATTTTACGGCAAGCTGCGATCACTTCCCGAACGCTGGAGCCACCGCCGGTGCCGAGATTGTAAACTTCGCTCTTGGCCGCCTCCAGAGCCAGAATGTGCGCCCGCGCAAGATCGAGAATGTAGATGTAGTCGCGAATGCAGGTGCCATCGGGAGTTTCATAATCGGTGCCGTAAATTTCCACGTGCGGTTTTTCGCCAAGCGCGACCTTGAGCACGTTTGGAATCAAATGTGTCTCAAGCCGGTGATCTTCGCCGAAATTCCCCGTGGCGCCG
>QHOF01000116.1 GCA_003219335.1 Verrucomicrobiota bacterium
CAATGAGTAGGCGTCCTTGTCCACCAGGATCGCCTTGTATCTCCCCTGAAAAAGGTGCCCCACGCGGCGGTGGCGGCGGTTGAAGGCCTGGGTATACACTCCGTTTAGGTAGCGCAGCGCACGGCTAAGGCCGCCTCTAGGGGTCTCCACCAACAGATGATAGTGATTGCTCATCAAGACATAGCCGTGAAGGCGAAGATGAAAGTGTTTTACCGCCCGATCGAGCAATTCCAAAAGCCTCTCTCGGTCCCGGTCGTCCCGAAAGATCGCCTTTCGCTCATTGCCTCGGGTGGTGACGTGATAGTA
This sequence comes from Verrucomicrobiota bacterium, assembly GCA_003219335.1. Classification (GTDB taxonomy): domain Bacteria; phylum Verrucomicrobiota; class Verrucomicrobiia; order Chthoniobacterales; family UBA10450; genus Udaeobacter. Next base: position 307 of record QHOF01000116.1, read on the forward strand.
CGCTCCAGGATATTCTATCCGCAGGGGCCGGGCCATGAACGGGATTTCTATCAGAAGAGATAATAAGAATCAATAGACCTGACTCCCGGATCTCACCTAAATTGGTTCGTCGGCATCATAACCATTATACCCAGTTACCACTCTAACGTTCCATGGGTTGTCGCACACTCCAGGATATTCTATCCGCAGCGGCCGGGCCATGAAGGGAATCTTTACCCGAGGAGACAATAAGAATCAATAGACCTGACCCCTAATGAGAAAATCCGTAGCCTTAAACGGGACGGGCTGCGCAGAGAGTAGGCGGGCTCCAGTTGCACCGGCGCGCCAGTGGTTTCATACTAGAGGCAAAACGGAGGGGACCATGAAGCGAAACCTTAGACTCCCGACTCCTTTTCTGCCAGCGCACTCAGATTGATCAATTTGAGCCTAACTTATTCGTAATTCCATTTGCCTTCGTCTTTGATTTTTAGTAGCCACATAACGAAGCCAACAAGCGTCCCGAGACCAACGCCCAGTGGACCGTCAAGAAAAATTATTGAAAACGGGCCTTGAGGGCTAGCGTAGTATGCGCTAATTGCAATAACTACTGCTGAGGCGATTCCTAAACCGCCCAACGCCCACCCGAATACAGAACAAAAAAAGTCGAAAAATTGTTCTGCCAGCCTGATTTTTTTCAACAACCCTAAAATTAAGAAAACGATAATACTCAAGAGAAACGCCATGGGGACGAGAACCCATATTCCCATAACTAAATAATCCTCGAGTGGCGGGCTAGGAGGATGAGCTTCCAACACGACCGCACGCATGAGAATTGCTAAGGAAATCAATGTACAACCGATGATTCGTCTCATCTACAAATAATAGTTTACGGAAGTAATTGCGACCAGTATGGATAATCCATTTTGTCACTGACAACACTTGGCGTTACTACCTCGATTGTCGAGAACACATGGAAATCCTGGACAATCTTGCTTGTTATAATTGTATAAAAAGCACGCTAGAGCACGGTGATTACACACTGCGCACGGAGGCGGCTTAGGATCAAACCAGTGGAGACTGATAACTGATGTCCAATTGCAGCCCCATTCCCGGAAGCAAGCATCATGGAAGATGCAGCATTGCCTGGTGCAAGAAGAATGTCTGTCAAAATGTCCCATCGGGGAAGTACATATCCAATCTTGATCGGTGTAGTTCCCCCATTCATTTCCATTGGGTGAACCCAGCCCCAGCACTAACCCATGGGGATCAACAAAATGGACAGGGTTATTAGCTACGTACGAATAGCCGTTCAATAGTTGCGGCTCGGTACGCATTTTTGACACTAAATAGGGAATGTCTGGGCGGCCAGCACTAAGAACAGGATCTTCACTAACGAACCGTTGAAGATATGGTTGATAGTATCTCGCTCGGTAGTAATAAAGACCGGTGCCATCGTTCTCTCTACCCGTATACTGAAACGCACTACTATTGCTCGCACCGACGGAAGTAGTTTTCCCAAACGGCTCGTATGTATATTCAGTTTGTACAGTGCCGAAAGCGTCTGTGGCCGCTACTGGAGACCCAAGAGCCGCCGTTAAAAGATTACTCGTCGTCCCTGCGGCAATATCGGTCCGAATCAAAAACTCATCGACCATCGGTCCTGGGAGAATATTTGCCAGCACTGTGGCGCCCGAGGTTTCCTGGACCGGATTAACTCCGTCGTAAAGAAACTCGGTCAAGCTTCCGTTGATCGTTTTCTTCTGTCTTCTTCCCATCCCGTCGTACACGAAGCTCGCGTTCACGGTTGCCCCGCTGATTCCTGCCAATTGATTCCTCGCGTTCCAGCTATAAAGTGTTGTGCCATTGGAATCGGTGATCGAAGTCAAGTTGCCGTTGTTATCGTACGTCAAAGTCTTATCGCCGAAAGTTGTCTGCTGATTTCCAGCATTGTAGCTCGTTGAACTCACAGATTCGGGAATACCTGTCCGAGCAAACGATCCGCCAACTTTCGTTCTGTTCCCCGCCTTGTCGTACTCGTAAGTCAAATCCCCTAACACCGTAGTACCATCCTGTTTATACGTAATTCCGGTTACTCTGGAAGCCGCATCGTAGCCGTATTCTACCAGAACACCGTTGGGTAGCGTAAGAGAAGTACGCCGGTTGGCGTTGTCGTAACCGTACCGAACAATGGACGAGCCCTGAGTGATCTGTGTTAAACGATTTGCGTTGTCGTAGGAATAGACGACGGATGACTGACCGGTAACGGTCATCGTAGCTCGGCGGCTGGCGGCATCGTAGGTGTACGTGATGCTCCCTTGCGGGGTCGATTCAAAGGTAAACCGATCCAGACCGTCATAGGTACGGGTGATAAGCCCTGAGACAGAATCATTTATCTGAGCCACCCGATTGCCCTTATCATACGCGTACGTCGTCGTAGAAGTATCAGCGTAGGTCGCCTGGGTCCGTCTGTTGAGGGCATCGTAAGTATGTGTTGTCGGCTGCCCTTTGCGGTCGGTGAACTGGGTCAAGTTCCCATTATTATCGTAAACGGATGTCTCCCCTCTTAAGAGTGCATCTGTCCTGATCGAAAGCCGATCCATATTGTCGTAGCTGTATGCGGTCGCATGGTTCTGCGCGTCCGTCACGCTCAAAAGATTTCCGTTGGCGTCATAACCAAATTGCGTCAGCCCGTTCATCGGATCAGTAAATTTCGTCAATCGATTCACCGCGTCGTAATCGTAGAGCGCTGTATTTCCGGAGGGATTCGTTTGCAATAAAACGCGACCAGCTGAATCCACCGTTCTAGTTGTGACGTGTCCGAGGGCATCTGTAGTGGCAACGACATCGCCGAGGTCGTATGCAAACTGTGTGGTATGTCCTAGCGGGTCTGTAACCGAGATAGGTTGCCCGGTTGGATTATTTGCAATGGTCGTCGTGTGACCCAATGGGTCGATTACGCTAATCAGATTTCCTTCAATGTCGTAGTTGAAGGTCGTGGTGTGATTCAGAGGATCCGTAATAGTCTTCAGTTGGTTAAACGCCGGCTCATAGGTGTATGAAGTAGTTATCGCATCCGCTGTTCCCGACAATCGCGTAATGCTCGTTACATTTCCCAAAGGATCGTACGTATACGCTGTGGTTCTGCCTAACGCGTCGACTTCGGAGAGTCGAAGGTTTGTTCCGGCTTCGAGATTGTACGTCGTTACCTGCTCTTCGGGTTTTTCTAGTGCCCGCGTATCGGTCAAGATCTGCCCGGCTGAATTGAATGTGACCCGTCGTACGCTATTCCGGGGATCGGTGACATCTGTTTGGGTAACATTGCTTCCATCCATAGTATAGTTGAACAGGTAGATCCCACCATCCACCATCGTCTGCCTGATTACTTTGTCAGTGGAGTCATACTCGTTGGCGAGATAAACGACATTTCTAGGGTCCTTGATGGTAGTCATCCTGCTGAGGGCATCATAGGTATATTCCGTGATACCTCCGGCAGGGTCGGTAACCCGAATAAGCCTGCCTATTGTATCGTACTCGTAATTAACCGCACGGCCACTGTTATCTTTCGCTTGTGTGATGCGGTCATTTGAATCATAGGTAAACTCAATCCAACGACTGCTGCCGGGAGCGATGATTCTACTAATATTTCCGTGCCCTCCGCGTACAATACTCGTGACATTACCGTTTCTATCCGTAATGCTATACGCGCCGAGGGCACTGGCACTGGTGGAGTTTATTTCCGCAATTTCACCATCGGGAAATTTATAAAGCGTGCCGTCGTTGAATTTGAGGTCCCAGCCGCCACCGTTCCACGAGATCCGCGTTTTGTAGAAACGCGTCTGGGTAGAGGTGTGTTCGTAGACGGCGTCACCGAAGCTCGTCCCCTCGGAAATCCGGCTATAGTGAATGCGCCCACCGTCGGGAAGTATCAAATCGATATACGTGTATGGAACTTTATCTCCGACTATAAAGAAATCGTAGGAGTGGCTAGCTCCTATTCCGAAGCCGCGCGACCGAGTGTCTCCGGGGCGATACGTTCGGGTCAAAGTGACTGGCATGATTCCGTCAGGTACGTGAAGATCGGTTTTTCGCAAGACAAACAGGCCAGTGGGCAGATTGACCGGGTCCCCACCCTCACACTGAAGCCCATCTCGACAGGGCCGCGGCCCGCTTGGTGGCGCCCAACCGGGACCGCCGACCATCGCACCGGTGAACTCGTGGACAGAAATACCCGCATCGGGAATCACCTGCTTACCACCCTCAGGAACGATACCTAACCCGTAAACGTACCAGCCTTTGTATCCGGGATCGTAATGCCAGAACTTAAAGCGCGTTCCTGGCAGCTCATTAAACGTATTCGGATAATGGATGCGCGCTCCTACGTGTTCGGAATTTGCGATATAGGCGCCGCCCGGTTGCGCCGTGAAATAGATCGGCACCTTGACGTTTCTAGCCAGCGGAAAAGGAGTACGGTCAAGTGGGATGGGTATGAGACTTACCTCATTGACGCGCTTGCCTTCACGGTCGTAAATTTCCGTGCCCGGCGCTATGCGGAGTTCCAAACCCGGGATCCTGGGGCTTGTCACAACGACTTCTCCGACGGTAGGTGAAGGAATTGAAAACGTGTTTTTGGTGTCGATCTTGGGTAGCCAGATAGTAAACGGAAGAATGCTTGTGTTCCCCTCTTCTATCTCCAACCCATACTCGAAAATACCGTAACCCCATTTGG
>QHOF01000117.1 GCA_003219335.1 Verrucomicrobiota bacterium
ACCTCTTACTACGGAAACGACAGAACCAAGTTCCGGGAAAAAAGGCGGTAGCGGCGATTGACCGCAATCGCCCGGGCGGTTCGGATGAACCGCCCTACCTTCCGATCGCGGCGAGGACGAGAAAGATGCAGCCGACAGCGCCGAAGACTAAACTCACGATCCAGAACGGGCGTCGTCTTGTAAGGGCGGAGATTGCGGCGATGGCAATCGCGATTTGGAACATGGTCACGCCGCCCGCGAACACTTCGTGCTTGTGGAAGTTTGATTTCGCCGCGGCTTCCTTCTGCTCGGCTTCCGATTTTATCTCTTCCTGCTCCTTCTCGTAGCGATCGCGCTTCGATTGGTCCGATTCGGTCGGTGTGCCGGCGAGCGATATTTTTGCATCAAGCAGTGACGCTTTGATGCTCTTCGCCTGGTAATAACTCCATTGATCTGAAGCTTCGATTTGGTTCATCATCGCCTCGTTCACGTGTCGGCCAGAGAGAAGTCCAGCGATCGCAGCTAGCACGGCTAGGATAGCCGTGCTCAACGCCACCCATGAAATCCACCTTTCACGGCTGTGTTCGGCGCTATGATGGGCCTCCTCATGCAAATGCTCAAGAGGCACTTCCGGTTCTTCCATGCGATAAACTGCGAGGTTCGCGATTCCATTCAAGGCCGAACCATGCGCCGCATACGGAACGCAATGTTTGTCGATTCGCGAAAGCGCGCCTGAGTCAGTTATCAGTTGGTCAGATGCATAGAACGCAGCGCCATATGTATGGTCGCGTCTCCTTGCCAAGGACAGGGGAGGGTGAGGATTTATTCCCGCAACTGGCGAGTGCACAGCGTATGCGCCGCAGAAGCGGTGCTCGTCTAAACCCTCACCTTAATCCTCTCCCTTTGCCAAAGGCAGAGGCGAACTTCATGCGCATGCTCACCTCGTGAGGAGGACGTCAGGCCCAGATACGGCGCACGCGCGGTTATAGCGAACAAAGAAATAGCGATTCTCAGCACATCTCTCCCGCCTCGCCCCGCCCTGCGGGGAGAGGATTGAGGTGAGGGGTTTGTAATCGTGCTTTTCGAAAATAGCATTGGGAACTAAAAATAATCTTTCGTGAATCGCGCTCGTTTGTTGCGAAAGAAGGCAACCAATACTGAACGCATTCTTTGGCGGCATTTGAGGAACCTAAATTTTGCAGGTTATAAATTCCGCCGTCAGCATACATTAGACTGTTACATCCTGGATTTCTATTGTCCGACCGCAAAGCTTGCAATTGAACTAGATGGTGGCGGGCATAACTATCGTCGGACAAGTTCGCGATCGAGCGTGGTCGGAATTTCTGGCCCGTGATGGGATCCTTGTGCTGCGGTTTTGGAATCATCAGGTGCGCCGAGAACTCGACAGCGTCTTGCAAGCGATCTGGTTTGCACTCCAGGAGCGGTGCTCGTCCAATCCCTCACCTTAATCCTCTCCCTTTGGCACAGGGAGAGGCGAGCGAGCGCACGCGCGGTTAGGGCGAGGGCAAAGAAAGAAGAATTCTCGGTGCATTTCTCCCGCCTCGCCCCGCGTGGGGGGAGAGGACTGAGGTGAGGGGTGTGGTTCGCTTTCCTAGACTCTGGTCCGGACTACAATCGTTGATTCAAGATGGAATCGACAACGCACTCCGAAGCGGTTTAATTCAGCGGCGAAATCCCGATGAGCAAAACCGCAATCGCACCACTGATCTGCCAGGTCTGCAAAAAGCCGAAGTCGCCGCACAACGGAATGATCGCGGAACTGATTCGACCGTCGCTTCTCGAGTTCATCAAGAAGAAATTGCCAGATTTGGACAACAAAGCGTTCATCTGCTTCGATGACTTGGGCGAATTCCGCAAGGATTACATCAAAGAGGTTTTGGAAGACGAGATCGGCGAGCTTTCCGCGCTCGACCATGAGGTTATCCAAAGTTTGGAGCAGCACGAGATTCTTTCCGCCGACATCAGCAAACAATTCGAAAGGAAACTTACTTTCGGGGAGCGACTCTCCGATCATATCGCGGAGTTCGGCGGCAGTTGGAGATTTCTCATCAGCTTCGGCGCAGTGCTGCTCATCTGGATTGCCATTAACGGTGTTGTCCTCGCGACGCGCGCATTCGATCCCTATCCGTTCATTCTGCTCAACCTGATTCTCTCCTGTCTGGCCGCGGTGCAGGCGCCGATCATCATGATGAGTCAAAATCGCGCGGAGGCCCGTGACCGTTTGCGCGCGGAAAACGATTACAAGGTCAATTTAAAAGCTGAGCTGGAGATTCGGCATTTGCACGAGAAAACCGATCATCTGTTGCGCCGGCAATACAATCGGCTATTCAGATCCAGATCGAGTTACTGCAAGAAATCAGCCGCCACAAACCCTAGCCGCTCTGTTTCGGTCATCGGATTTTTATTACTTCTTCGCGTCTGTTCGCGCGGCGGGAGGTTGCCGGTTCAAAGGCGCGGAAGCCGTCGGCATACCGGTGTGGTAACAATTACGTTACCTTTTCGCAGGAAGATTCCGCTTGCCTTTCTTCGAAGCTCCTGCGCAATATCCGGGCGCTGAATGGCACAGCGTCAGCTGCGTTTCGGTTTCAGGTAGAGAAATCGGGACGCGTTGGCGCGCAGAACAAGATCAGGAGCATGAAAATATCAAATGCAGCAAGATTAATTTTTTGGGTCGCAGTTTTCGTTGCGACAGGATTTTTGGCGCAGGCTGAATCTGGCGACAGACGCGCGAGCATGTCGCTACAGAAACAGCATGTCGGGGCGCCCATGCGCATTCTCGATCAAAATGGTCAGCCAGCGGTGAACGGCGTCCGATCGGCAAGTGGCACGATTGTCGATGTAACGGTGGCGCCGGGTGGGACGTTTACATTCAGCCCGAGCACAGTCAACATTTCAGTGGGCGATACAGTGCGATGGACATGGGCCGCCAGCGGCCACAGTGTCACCAGTGGCGATTCCACGTCCTGCACAGCCGATGGGCAGTTCTGTTCTCCAAATAACACGAACTGCTCCCAGTGCGTGCTTTCCAACCAAGACTTTGTTTACGAATTCACTTTTACACAGGCTGGCAATTTTTCTTATTTCTGCTGTGCCCATTGCGTCATCGGTATGATTGGTGCCGTCAACGTTTCAGCCGCTTCGCCGACGCCAACACCAACGGCAACCGCGACAGCAACCGCAACGCCAACTGCTACGGCGACGGCAGCAGCAACCGCAACGCCTACTGCGACACCGACAGCAACGCCTACTGCCACAGCAACACCAACGCCTACACCAACGGGAACGCCGAGCACTACACCGAGGCCTATTCCAACACCGCGGGCTCGCCCGACGCCACCGCCTCGCCCGTAGGCCGCTGCGTTGTGAGTGACAGGTGCTTTGCGGATGGGATAGCCGGCATCGTCGATGCAGGCCTCTGAAACCGTGCACATAGCGGGGCCGGGATCAGCGATCCCGGCTACAGATCAGCAACCGCGTCGGCTGAAACGAAGCGACTGCTAGTACGTGATTTCTTTCTGTCGCGCATCGCTTCGAATGCTTTCGCGAGAAGACGAAGACGCGTTCGTTCCGCAAAAAGCGGACGAATGCGACACGTTTTCGCTCGCCAGTGTTGGCAGGCCGAATGTCGAAATCTTAATAATGAAAGACCAGGGTAGGCCCCCAAAAAATCTTAGGCGCGTTCACGTTCGTGCCGTCGCACGACTGGGCACGCAGCGAAAATGGGAACCGACCGCTGTCGTGGGGTTGATGACCAAAAGTAACGAAACTGTTACCAATCGTTAGGTGCCATTCCGCAAGAAAATCCAAAAAAGCGTTTGACTATTTCGACTTCGACATTTGTTTGAACGGAGAGAAACAACCAAAACCTCAGCTTAATCGATATCGTTTAAACCGAGAAACAAACAACCAAAAAACTCAGCTCAAACTCCATCCATGAAAAAGAAATCCACTTCACAATCCGCCTTCTTTAATCTGCGCGTCTTAATCGGACTGTTTATCGTCCTGGCCGGCGTCTTTCTGGCGCTGATAGGTTTTGGGACGTTCTCAGGGCTTACTGCCAGCTCCGCACAAGCGCAGCAAACGCCAAAAATTATCGACATCCCAGGCCTTCCTCCGGGATTCGACTGCGCCACGATACATGACTTGGGCATCGACAAGCAAGAGAGCCTGCGGGCTGGATTAATCATGATCGCCTGTGGCGAGGCAGAAGGAGGTTCAGCTTCAGCTTCACCTTATCGGGCCTTCTCTCAGCTTGTCCAGAAACTCGTCGCCCCCCTTGCGTACGGCGCGGCGGATGTTGACTTGATCACTGGCACTGAGACGCCCCCACACATTATTCAGTCGGAGACATACTCTACGGCCAACCCAGATAACCCCAATCAGATCGTCGTCGCTTACAATGACTCGCGAGGCGCTGCCGTTAACAACTTCTCCGGCGCATCGGTTTCCACCGACGGTGGCACCACCTTCACCCGTCTCACGAGGACTACCGGTCAAAGTCCTTTCACCAATACATTTGGCGACCCCGTTATTCTGTACAACAAAACAACTGCCACTTGGTTAACCGTCTGGATCGACGGCAATGGCGGCTGTACTCTTGGCGGTTTCAAGTCCACCACTCCTTGGGACCCGAATAGCTGGACCCATTTCTGCGTTCACTCCGGCACTAGTGACGACCGGGAGTCTGGCTATGCTGACAACAACCCATCCTCTCCGTTCTTTGGCCGAATGTACGTATCTTGGAACGACTTTGGTCAGAGCGAGCAGATTCGCGTCACCCACTCCACCGATGGCGGTGTGACTTGGTCCGCCCCTGTCAACGTCACCAATACCTTCATCCGTAACGTCCAGATCACCGCCGACAAAGTTACCGGCGATGTGTACATCGCAGGCATGGACGAAAACGGCGGCAATGGCTGCACTTCCGGCTGCGGGACCAGCCGAAACAACAAGATCTATCGCTCTACTGACGGCGGCAATACCTGGACCAACACCTACACCAGCCCCGCCTTCGTAGGCCCTTGCCGTTCAGTTTCGGGTTACTTTTGCACGATGTACGCCAACCCTGCTTACTGGCGGCACATGGGCTGGGGTCAGGTTGCTGCTTACAACCACGTCGTTCACTACGACTATGCCGCTAAAGTCGGCAGTGACCCCGGCAACGTCTTCTACATTCGTTCCACCGACAGCGGCGTGACCTTCAGCGCGCCATTCCAGTTGAACGCCAACGCCGACTCCACCAAGGCGCAGTGGGAGCCCAACCTCTCGGTCAGTGACGCAGGCACGCTCTTCGCCGTCTGGTACGACGAGACGCCGCGGACGTCTTCGAGTTGCCAGCCGTCCAGTCCCACCAACCTTTGCTACCAAATGCATTCGCGTAAGTCCAACGATAATGGTTTGACTTGGTTGTCTGACGATACGCTCTCGGACGTAGCCAGTCCCCTGCCGCTGCAAAATGACCCGTTCATTGTAACGACCTACGTGGGCGACTACGACTACGGCTCGGCGATACCCACCGAGCATGTGACTTCATGGGTGGACGGGCGCGTTATCATCAGCGGCCAATCGCAGCAGGATGCCTTCACCGATAAGGAGCCAGCCGGAGCCGCTGGCATCCCATGCGGAGACTTGGTTTCTTTCCGGGTGCGCTGCATTGCTGGTGCCCGCGGCGACAAATTGCAGGCCAAGCTTACCCTCACCGATACGAGCCACTCGGGCGAGCAAGTCACCATCACGGTCGATGGCACTCCCAATTCCGTGACAATCAATGGCAACAAAGCCACACTTCAGATTCTCAACCCGGGGGTCGGGCCACACACGGTTGAACTTACTAATCCAGCTGGTTGTTTCCCGCCGTCTACGCCGAATTGTCCCTAATGCAGACTGTTAGTGCAATGGATTCATCATCTTCATGCTCGAAACTCACATTGCAGGATCGAGTTAGGTTCCGGCAGTAGGGGACAAACGGGCCACTTCTCTATCAACGCGGCGTCCGGCAGTTGCCGGACGCCGCATTTAGAGCCCTTACAAAAACAGTTCTATGACTTCAAAACGCGCATTCACATCGCCGCGCTTGCGGCGTCTTTTTTGCTCATTGTTCATCGTGGCCGCCGCTATCGGGGCGCTGGGGGCGTTCGGCTCCTCGCATGCTACTAATCAGGGTAGCTCGCCTGAACAGGCGGCGATCGCGACCAAAATTGCGCCTTGGGTCATGGAACATACGGCGAACGGTCAGCAGGCGGAATTTTTCGTGGTGCTCGCTGACCAGGCGGACCTGAGTGGAGCGGCAGCTTTGCCGACAAAGAACGAAAAGGGCCGCTATGTGTACGATGCGCTCTGGAGTAAGAGTCAGGCAACCCAGGGACCGATTCTGCAATGGTTAAGTGAACGCGGGCTCGAGTATCAATCCTTCTACATCGCCAACGCAATTTTGGTGAAGGGCAGCCGCGAGATCGCCGAGGCATTGGCAGCCCGGTCCGACGTGGCGCGCGTCGAGGGCAATCCGCACATTCAAAATTCGCTTCCTCAACCGGGCCCTGCGGCTGATGCATCTTCGCAACCTGGGGCGATCGAGCCGGGAATCAATTATACACACGCGCCTCAGGTCTGGGCGCTCGGATTCAACGGGCAGAATATTGTGGTGGCGAGCGCCGATACTGGTCAGCGTTGGACGCATAACGCGCTTAAACCTCACTACCGCGGCTGGAATGGAACGGTGGCCGACCATAATTACAACTGGCACGATTCCATCCATGACAGCGTTGGCAATCCCTGCGGTAACGACTCGCCTTTCCCTTGCGATGACTACTTTCATGGCAGCCATACCACAGGCACAGCGATCGGCGATGACGGCGCTGGCAACCAGATCGGGATGGCGCCCGGCGCAAAGTGGATCGGTTGCCGTAACATGGACCAGGGCAATGGCACACCGGCTAGATACATCGAGTGCATGGAATGGTTCCTTGCGCCTTACCCGATAGGCGGCGGGCAAGGCGACCCTACCAAAGCGCCTGACGTTACCATCAACTCCTGGGGTTGTCCGACCTCGGAAGGCTGTTCGGTTAACACATTGCAAGCTGCCGTTGAAGCTCAAGCCGCCGCTGGCATTATGATGGTGGTCGCAGCGGGTAACTCTGGATCGAGTTGCTCCACTGTGACAGATCCACCATCCTTCTATGCTGCATCCTACACGGCCGGGGCGCTGAACACCGGCACCGATACGATTGCTTCATTTAGCAGCCGCGGTCCGGCTACTATCGAAGGAAGTGGGCGGATAAAACCGGATATCACTGCTCCGGGCACGAACACGCGCTCGGCCAGTAATACTTCC
>QHOF01000568.1:0-1627 GCA_003219335.1 Verrucomicrobiota bacterium
AGCGATGTAAAGGTTGACCCGGGATAATCGAAAGTGAAGAATCTGTCTGGCGGGACAAAGAAGAGTCCATGAGTCACGCCTGAGCTGTCCGCATATCTGCCCACCACCCAGTTCCTATTGTTAAGTCCAAACAGGATTGTCCCAACGGAGCCCGGAGGATCGATCGGGAAGTGCAGCGCCCCATTGGCATCCCGGAAGTAGCCGTGAAGGATTCCTGAGCTGTCTATATAGTATCCCACTACCAACTTTTTTGAATTGTTGATCTCGTAAGCAAAGGTCGAAGCAGCTCCCGGGACACTAAACGAGGTTATGGTTCCACCACGGTCGATGAACCCCTGGAAGACCCCGCTGCCGTCATCAAACCCGCCGGTAAAGTCGCCGGGATCGTTTATCCCAAGCAGAACGGTCTGGAGCGCGCCGGGAACATCGTATTCTGTGAAAGTGGCGTCCGACAGGAAAAACGAGTGAAGGGTACCATCGCTGATGAGGTAGTCACCGTGCCATCGTTGCCGACGTAGTCACCGCAGACTGTGCGTGAGTTATTGATGCCTCGTCCTTCGGTAAAACCCACAGTATCGTTAGGGTCGACGATCGGCGCGCTAAAGCTACCATCGCTGAACCGGACAAAACCGCGCGTCACCCCGTTCGGATCAATGAACTCGCCAACGATGTCGCCTCTTTCGTTAATCTTTTGCGGCAAGGTCAAATTTCCGGTCCCGGGATAATCGAAAGTCGTGATCACTTCGATAGAGCCTGAGTTCGCTGCTTGCTGAGCGAACGTCCCCATCAATGGAAACACGAATAGAACTGCCAGAATGCTGTTAAATATCTGTTTTCGTTTCATGATGCTTATTGCCTCCTTAATTGAATTTGCCCATTACCAAACGGCGGATGTGGCAAAAGCACAATGTCCACTTAGCGAATTTCGACATGGCCACTTTGCGTGTTATCTGGTTTCCTTGGGGGCCCACCTTTGGGTTGCCGGCACATCGAAATGTGGGGTCGATTCCCGCCGGGAACGGTTATCTAGCAAAAGCCCAGGTTAGACAACCGGGTCTTCGCGATCACGAACATTTCTTGGGCATTCACATCTCCGCCTACGAACTACGTTCACAGGAAAATTGTTTCCGCAGGATGCCTAACTAGCACGCGAGAGGTGTGCGCTACCCTTCAGCGCGCCGTGGTCAACTCGAATAGTCCGTCAAGCTTGTCGACGGACTCAAGGCTCATGATGAACTTCTGCAATTTCTTGCATCGTTCCTTGCCGATAACCTCGCCGCCGAGCGCGGTGAATTTCACCGCGATCTCTTCCTCGGTCATTGGATCGCGCGGATCGCCCTTGGGAACATCGACTCGCGTTGAACGTGATTTGCCGTCGTTCGTGGTGATGGTCACGCGGCTCGGCTGGAACTTTGGGAACAGCGCTTCGAACTCTTCATTCGCGACCACTTTTACTTTGTCCATGATCGGAATCAGCGACTGATCACGGACGCGTTCTTCGCGGAATTGCAGCGGGGTCACCATGCCATCGACGAGTCCGACAGCCATGCAATAGGGCAGGGAATGATCGGCCGTTTCTTTAGAAGTTGGCCGATACTTGTGCGGATCACCGAGAATGTCGGCGGCG
>QHOF01000568.1:1678-2683 GCA_003219335.1 Verrucomicrobiota bacterium
CCACTTTGATTTCGTTCACCTCGTTGGACTTGATGTTGTTTTCTTTGACCGTTTTCATCATCGCGGTGAGTGGTGAGTGACTGAGCGCTTCGATTGGGAAGCTTTTCATCCCGCAATCGAGAATACGGTAATGGGACTTCGGTGAATTCGGTAGGTCGCTGACCAACGCGTCGCGGTCGAAGCTCGCCGGTTGTCCTTTGTATTGCACGTGACTGAACACGGCGAACAAACCTTCCTTACCATCGATGATGTGCTCGGGCCCGGAAAAGCCTTCGCGTGCAAGCAGCGCGCTCTCCGCGCCCATGCGGCCGGCCCACGGATCGACCGTGTTTTTCATGTTGGTCAGCTTGCCGGCGGTCACCGCGCCTGGACAAAATGTTCGCGATGCGCTGATGCCGATGGCGGACACCATTTGCTCTGGCGTAAGATTCAGCACGCGCCCTGCGGCAACCGGCGCGGCGAACGCGCTCAGTGTCGCGTGATGCCAGCCATATTCGCGCACGCCCGGCCTGCCGATTTCGCAAAGGCGCATTTCAATTTCGTATGCGATGACGGTTGCCAGAATCAGATCTTTCCCGCTCAGTTCCTCGCTTTCACAGAGCGCCAGCGGCGCCGCGATGAGATCGCTCGGATGACAGGGATCGGCTTTCCAGTAGATGTCGTTGTAATCCATCGCCCGGATCATGTGGCCATTCAAAAATGCCGCATCGACCGGGTTCGTCTTAAAGCCGGATACAAACACAGTGGCTCGACCGTTGCTCGTCGCGCGGTGGTATTTGTTTGTCATTCCGAGCCCTTCGACTTCGCTCAGGACAGGCTCCGTCGAGGAATCTCTGGAAGTCGCTTGGGTGCCGGACATCGCGCAGTAATGTTTGAGCAAAATCTTCGCGTCATCCTGCTGGCTGCCGCCCAGCGCGCAGCCGATGGAATCGAACCAAAATAATTTCGCTGCCTGAATCGCTTCGGGCGAAAGATGTTCGTACTTTAGCGAGCAAGCCCATTCGG
>QHOF01000196.1:0-200 GCA_003219335.1 Verrucomicrobiota bacterium
GTTTTCCACGTCGGCGAATTCCTGCGGTGTCGATGAAGATGAACTTTTGGCCATCGCGCTGGTAAAGAATGTCAATGGCGTCGCGCGTGGTCCCGGGCAATTCGCTCACAATCACGCGCTCGCCGCGCACGATGGAATTGATGAGCGACGATTTCCCGACGTTTGGGCGGCCGAGGATGGCGATGGCGATTCGATGTTCG
>QHOF01000196.1:211-7365 GCA_003219335.1 Verrucomicrobiota bacterium
TCTGAAATGCCGCGGTCGTGTTCTGCGCTGATCGAAAAACTGGGCTCAAATCCTAACGAATCGAACTCTGCCGACAGCGGCTCATGCTTCTCATCGTCGATCTTGTTAATCACCAGCACGACCGGCTTTTGGGATTTGCGCAGCATGCGCGCCAGATCTTCATCCATCGGCGACAAGCCTTCTTTTGCATCGACAACGAAAAGCAGAAGATCGCTCTCGCGCAGTGCTTCCTCTGCGGCGCGCCGCACTTGCGCGCTCAGTTCACCCTCGCCCACGCCGAAAATCCCGCCGGTGTCCCACAGTGCGAACGGGCACAAGCCGCGAGTACAAATCGCCGAAATCCGGTCGCGCGTGATTCCGGGCTGACAATGGACGATGGCAATCTTGCGGCCAATCAGGCGATTGAATAATGCGGACTTACCGACGTTTGGCCGGCCGACGATTGCGACATTCGGCGGTGTGACCGTGTGATTCATCGCATGAGAGGTGCAGTTACGGCTTCGCCGGATGAGCGTGTCCGGCAGCCTGCAATTGCCGGACGCCGTTTGTAACGTAGAGGATTCCTGAAATTAGCGTGAAGAATCCAGCCGCGATCACCACAAGCAGCCGCAGTTGCAACATCACCCAGGCGATGGCCGCCATCTGCAGAACGGTTGCCACTTTTCCAGTCCAGTTTGGTTTCACCTGCACTTTTCCAACGAGCAAATATAAGATGCCCGCGCCGACGAAGAGAATGGCGTCGCGCGAAATCACAAGAACTGGAAACCATACCGGGAATCTTCCGTAATCGGGGTCCGCTTCGCTCCAGTTGCTGATGCTCAGAGTGATGATGCCGCTCAACAGCAAGCCCTTGTCTGCGATTGGATCAAGATAGACGCCGAGCGTGCTTCGCTGGTTGTAGTGGCGTGCTACGTAGCCATCCAAACCATCGCTGATAGCCGCGATCAGAAAAATGGCAATTGCACTAAAGCGAATCCATTCGAGCGGCGCGCCGCGCTGAATGCTTTGACCATAATAAATCGCCATCGTGACGAAAGCCGGAATCATGAGAATCCGAACAATCGTGATTTTGTTGGCCGTAGTCATAGCGCGGCTGACGCAGAAATTGTAGGGTGTTTGATTCGCTCGCGCCAGCTCGCTCACGCCTTCGGGCTTCCCGTCTATATCGCTCGGCGTCCGCCGGCTCCATTCGGTGAAACCCACGGCTGATTGGCGTTCGTGATATAGACGCCCTACAATTTGGCCTGCTCTGATCTGGCGTCTGACACAGACGGCCCTACAGTTACGCCGCAGCCGCGTGCTCGCCTTCGGCGAATTCTTCTATCATCTGCTTGTTGAACGGTGGGATATCGTCGGGTTTGCTGCTGGAAACCAAGCCGTTGTCCACGACCACTTCCTCATCCACCAGCGCGTTGCGCATATCGACCTGGATCGCAGGCCACGATGTCATTTTTCGGCCGCAAACCAGGTCCGCACTGATCAGGACCTGCGGGCCATGACAGATAGCCGCGACTGGTTTGTGCTCCCGGAAAAAGTGCCGGGCAAATTCAAGCGCATTTTGGTCTAAACAAAGCGCATCGGGATTTAGCAGCCCGCTGGGATCATGAGCGCGTCAAATTCCTCCGGACGTGCGTCTTTCACCGCAAGATCGACATCGAACTTGTCGCCTTTGTCCGCATGATGCATTCCCTGAATTTTCCCCGACTTCAGCGAAACGATTTTTGTTTCTGCCCCGGCTTCATCCAGCGCCTCACGCGGTTTTGTCATTTCCACCTGTTCAAAGCCATCCGCCACCAAAATGGCCACTTTCTTTCCATCCAGTTTTCGTGCCATAAGATTCCTTCCGTTTGATGTTGATTGATTCGGTCGCGAGAAGCGGCCGTACTAAAGCTACCAAGCTCAGCGGAAGATTGGATGTAATCGAGAAGATTGCTCAGCGCTCGCGCTGGGATACGACGGGAATTTTCTCAGACGGGATTTCAAATCCTTCAATCTGTTTTTTGATTTCGTTGGCGAAAGCTGCCGCACCGGCGCCGTTTACGACGCGGTGATCGAACGTGAGCGAGAGGGTGATGACTTCTGCGCTTTCATTTTTGTTTTTGTTCGGAACCAGTTCGCGATGCGCGGTACCAACGAACAGCGTTGCAACTGACGGCGGCACAACAATCGGTGCGCCGGTTTTCACGCCGAACGCGCCGAGACTCGTGATCACCACCGGCGCATCCATCGCGTCAACACGCCCGCCGCGCGTAGCAACGACAGTCTCGTCGTAGCTCTTTACGAATTCCGGCCAGTTTTTTCTATTCGCATTTGTGATTACCGCAGTCGCCAGGCGATCACGCTTCAGCGCGACCGCAACGCCGAGATCGAAATCGTCATTCTGAACAATCTGATCGTCTTCGAGAATGAGCCGCCGGAATGGCGCATGTTTTTCCATGGCGCGCACAACCGACCACGCGATCATGACGGAAGGGGAGGGGGCATGCTTCGGGTCTTTCTCTTTAGCTGCCTCGCGAGCTTCCCGAATTGCGGCCCAGCGCGCCTCGATTTGCAGGTTGGCACGAATCACACGGCTGAGCTTGCGCGTGATCGTGGGCGACAGCGCCGGTTCAATATTGTACTGGCGGGCGTGTCGCCCGCGATCAGTGGACTCTGCAGCTGACACAGCTGCCTCTACAGTCTTTCGATCTGCCGACTCTTTTGCCGCCCCTTGAAACTGGTCAGCAAATGCTGGCTCGTTGGTGAGAATCGTGCCCAATTCCTGACCAATCTCGACAGTATCGCCGACCTTCGTTTTCCAATCGCCCATCACTCCCTCAAATGACGATTGGATGGGATAGACGGCTTTATCAGTTTCTACTTCACAAAGCTCATCGTCCAGCGCGATGGGATCGCCCGGCTCTTTCAAAAGTGAAACAACTTTCGCATTGCGAATTCCTTCGCCCATTACCGGCACAGTGATGCTTTGCACGCGGCGTTTGCCGGTCTCCGCTGTAGCCGGAATCGTTGATCCCGACTGAACGTATTCGGATTGTATTCTGATACGGCCGGAATCATCCTGATGTGGGACTACAACTGCGCGTTCATGTTTTGTTGCAACCGAACGTCTGATTGCAGCGATAATGCGCTCTAAATCCGGCAGCGCGGCGTATTCATAGATGGGGTTGTAACCGATCACGACGTTTGCTTTGCTGACGAGAATCGGCGGGCTGACCATTTCATTCCAGAGCTCGGGCGTGCCTGTGACGTGGGAAATAATCATTTGCCCGACGCTGCAATTCTCGGTGTCCTCTTGCACGACGACCAGCCGCTGGGTTTTGCGCACTGACTCTTCGATCGCAGCCTTGTCCCACGGAGCAATGGAACGCAGATCAATCAGTTCAACGCTTATTTCTTTGTCGATCTTGTTGAGCGCTTCGAGCGATTTTTCCATGGTGTTGCCCCATGCAACCAGTGTGACATCGGCGCCATCGTGCAGTTTGCACGCTTGACCCAATGGGACCGCGCGAATTGGCTCCGCATATTCGTGTTCGGCCCAGAGCAGATGTTTGGGAATGAGAAAGATCACCGGATCCTCGCCGTGCATTGCCGTCCAGAGCAACCCGGCGGCGTCTGCGGGTGTGCTGGGAATCACAATGTTTAAGCCAGGATAATGCGCGAGCGCAGACTCATTTGCCTGGCTGTGCCACAAGCTACCGCCAGGCAGATATGCGCCATAGGGTGCATAAATCACCGCTGGACACTTCCAATTCCCGAAGGATCGCCAGCGCAACGTCGAGATGTTGGTGACCAGCTGATTGAATCCCGGATAAATGAAATCGATGAATTGCAGTTCAAACACTGGTCGCTTTCCATACGCAGCCAGACCGCAGGCGACCCCGAGAATGGTCGATTCAGCCAGCGGTGAATTGAAAACCTGTTTTGGAAACTCCGTTGAAAGCTTTTGCGTAAGGCGAAACACTCCGCCTTTCGGATCCTCAATGTCTTCACCGAAAAGAACTCGCCGCGCATCCTCTTCCAAACCGGCCCGCAAAGTTTTGTTTACCGTATCGCCGATCCGATATTTCCCGGGCGGCAGGACTTCTTTCTCGATCTTTGGCGGCGGTTTTATGACGTTAGCGAGAAGCTCGTTAGGCGAGGGGTCCTCGGCTTTCTCGCCTTCGCTATATTCGCGACGAACGCGTTCCTTAATTTCGCTGTCGCGTTTGGCAAATTCCTCTGCGATAATGAGGCCTTCCCCGATGAGCTGGTCCGTCCAGCATTTAAGCGGATCGAATTTTTCGAGCTCCCGTAGTTCTTCCTCGCTGCGATAAAGTTTTTGATCGTCGGAACTGGTGTGACTGGAGAGCCGCTCCATCTTGATCCAGAAAAAAAATGGCCCGCCGCCGGCGCGCATCTTGTCGAACGCTTCGGCCGTAGCGTCATAGACCTGTTGCACGTTTTGCCCGTCGATCCGACGCCAGTTGTCCGGCTTGAGAATGTCCAACGCGAGCGGATTGGTATTGCGCGTGGGCATGCTGATGCCGTAGGCGTTGTCTTCGACGAGAAAGAGCAGCGGAAGTTTCTTCTCCCTGGCGAAACAAATCGCTTCGAAAAAATCTCCCTGGCGAGTCGCGGCATCGCCGACCGTCGTTACGACGAGATTTTTTTTGCCGTCCAGCTGAATGCCCCAGGCAATGCCGCATGCGGGAAGAAGCTGCGAACCTGTCGGGGTTGGCACACTCCAGATGTGCAGCTCTGCGTTGCTGTAATGCGACGGCATCTGGCGGCCACCGCTGCCCGTGTTGCGCTTCGCGAAATATTCGAGACCGAGTTGCCGGGTGGTCATGCCGCGCCCGAGCACGAGCCCGCGATCCCGATAATACGAGACGATATAATCATCGGGCTCCATTTGGATGGAGACCGCTGCCAACGCCTCGTGGCCCATTCCGGAAACGTGGAAGTGTCCCTTGCCTTGGCGGATCAAATTCTGTTCGCGCAAATCGGCATGCCGGCTCTCCAGCATCATGGTCAAGAGCCGCAGCTTGTCTTTTTTGCTAATGGCCGGCATACGGTTGACTTTACATCGCGCTTATCGATCGACAATCACGCGGATTTACTCGCATAAGAAATCTGGATGGATTCGACAACGGCAAAATCGCGGCGGAGCAGGGGAGTAATCGAGCGTTACCGCGAATTTCTTCCGGTCTCTCCAGCGACACGGATCGTTTCCCTGGGCGAAGGGAACACGCCGCTGATCCATTGCCCGCAATTAAGCAAGCGAGTGGGCCGCGGCTGCGAAGTCTTCGTCAAAAACGAAGGAGTAAATCCCACGGGCTCGTTCAAGGACCGCGGCATGACCGTGGCTGTATCCAAAGCATTGGAGCATGGCGCGAGCGCAGTCATCTGCGCGTCAACCGGGAACACTTCGGCGTCGGCATCCGCTTATGCGACGCGGGCAGGAATTTCATGCGTCGTGATTTTGCCCGCGGGAAAAATCGCGACCGGGAAGCTGCTGCAAGCCTTCGTTTACGGAGCGAAAATCGTCGCGATCGACGGCAATTTCGATGATGCGCTGCGAATCGTGCGCCAGCTCGGCGAGACCGGCGATTTGGCCATTGTAAACTCGATCAACTCGGACCGGATCGCGGGACAAAAAACCGCGGCGTTTGAGATTGCAGATGAACTGCGCGATGCGCCAGATTTTCATTTACTGCCCGTCGGCAACGCCGGAAACCTCACTGCGTATTGGGCAGGATACCGGGAGTATTGTGCGCATGGAAGATCGACAAAATTGCCAGTGATGATTGGATTTCAAGCGACAGGTGCAGCGCCGATTTTTTACAACCGCATCATTGAAAAACCGGAAACGGTCGCATCCGCAATTCGAATCGGAAATCCTGCAAGCTGGAAACAGGCGCGGGCCGCAATCGCAGAATCGCGTGGAGCAATCGACGTGGTAAGCGACGAGGAGATTCTGGCAGCGCAAACGTGGCTGGCGCGGCAGGAAGGAATTTTTGTGGAACCAGCAAGCGCCGCGTCAATCGCGGGACTTTTTAAATGCTGCGATTCAGGTGAAGCGGCGTATTCATTTCAGCAAATCCCGGAAGAAAGCCGGATTGTTTGCACGGTCACTGGACACGGATTGAAAGACCCTGATGTCATGATTGGACGGATGAAAGAATTAGAATCGGTCCCGGCGACCGTAGGCGATGTGCGGCGCGCGATCGGCCTTTAACCATGCGTCTGATCGTTCAAAAATATGGCGGCACTTCCGTCGGCACACCGGAGCGCATCTGCAACGTCGCCAAGCGACTCATCGAAACGCAGCGCCAGGGCTGCCATGTGGTCGCGGTCATCTCCGCGATAGCAGGAGCGACCGATAACCTGGTGAAGCTCGCGCACGAGGTATCCCCGCATCCGACAGAGCGGGAGCTAGACATTCTCTTATCGACCGGCGAGCATACCGCTACTGCCTTGACCGCGATGGCGGTAAATGCCCTGGGCGGACGCGCCATTTCGTTGACCGGCGCGCAAGCGGGCATTTTAACGGATCATAATTACACCAAGGCGCGCATCGCCAATATCAGTCCAAAGCAAATTCACGAGCTTCTCTCCGACGATTATATTGTGATCGTCGCGGGTTTTCAGGGGCAGACTCCAGAAGGCGAAACGACCACCCTGGGACGCGGCGGCTCGGACTTGACGGCGATTGCGCTCGCGGGCGCATTGAACGCCGACGCGTGTCAGATTTTCACCGACGTCGATGGAGTTTTCACCTGCGATCCCCAAATTGTAAAAGAAGCGAAGAAACTCGACGAGATCGCTTACGACGAATTGCTCGAAATGGCCAGTGGTGGCGCAAAGGTAATGCAGTCGCGCGCCGTGGAATTTGCCAAAAAGTTCGGCGTTGAATTCGAGGTGCGTTCGAGTTTGAACAAGAGCAGGGGAACAATCGCGACGGAAGAAAAAGCGAGCATGGAGGACGTGGTGATTCGCGGGATCAGCCTTGATCGTCACCAGGCAAAACTCACCATCGCAGGCGTGCCCGACAAACCAGGAATTGCGGGGAGAATCTTCTCCAACGTCGCCGCGGCGCACATCGTCGTGGACATGATCGTGCAAAATGCGTCGATCAGCGGAACGACCGACGTTTCATTCACGATTCACGAGGA
>QHOF01000196.1:7425-9642 GCA_003219335.1 Verrucomicrobiota bacterium
CGCAACGTCTGAACACCTCAAGCGGCGTGGCGAAGCTAAGCGTGGTTGGGATCGGGATGCGATCGCACTCCGGCGTCGCGGCACGAATGTTCGAGTGCCTGGGCCGCGCCGAGATCAACATTCAACTGGTTTCCACGTCCGAGATCAAGATCGCGGTTGTGATCGACGAAAAAGATGCCGAGCGCGCGGCTCGCCTGATACACAGCGAGTTCGGTCTGGCTCGATTGATGTCCGCCGCCGCTACGATGCAGCCGCTAACGTAAAGCACGCTGACATAGATCAATCAGGGCGTTTTCATCGGATTAACATAAAATTCCGCCACGCCCTGAATTCGCATCTTGTAACCAAGACCCGTCCACACAACTGCCGCTCCGGGATGGTCGATGGGACTCGGACCAGCGTGGTCGTCTAGGTTGGCCTGCTTCCAGACCGTTCCGTCTTCGAGTTTGATCACTGTGCGGCCCTTAAGACCGGCAAACGAACCATCGACCCGGCTTACAATCGGCTCGTGGTGGAAGAAGGATTTCGAAGCAACCCTTTTTTCAGTCTTTTTCTCGGTAACTTTCTCGGTTGTTTCCCGGTATCCCTGCAACCAGGCATTGAGCTTTTCGAGCTCTTCCGGCGAGAGCTTATCTAAGCCTGCCGCCTTAAATTCCTCCGGGGACATCATTTCCTTGATGCTTCCGGAGAGGATCTCGTCAGCTGCCCAAGCTGGTCTCGCGGAGCCAAGAATGAAAAGCGCAGCGATCACCAGACAAGAAATCGAACCGCTGCCCAAAGTCTTCATCATATCGACAGGTTACCGAAATTTGGCGACGCTAACACCAGCCGCAGGAACGTCAAGGTAGCGATGAGGCGAAAGCCATGGAGCGGAGGGGACTCTGAAACGGCGTGCAGCCCGAGGTGGGCCAAGACCTTCAATAACATCAGACAATATATGTCATATAAAATCGCCAGGTCTTGGGTCCGATTGCCGGTCACTCAGGAGGGCTTCCTGAATGAAGCCCTCAACTCTCGTGGCGTTGTCGGAGAATCTCTTTCGCAAACACTTCGGAAAATTTGGTAAAGAACGGAACTCGTCCAAGAGACGCAAGGCGCTCCGCTTCTTGTATACTGATGCTTTCTGGAAGGAATACCACTGCCTGCTCCGGAAGCTTACGGTGCACCAAGAAAGTAGGCCGAATCGCGTAGTACGCTTGAAACGTCCGCATAAGCGCGGTTCTGCCGTTAAAAATCCGATCAAACGCGCTTATCGCATCAAATAGCAACGCGTCATTATGTATCGGAACAAAATCCACCGAATCATTCAGCATGTCAGGCTTGGCATGGCGAAGAAAATCGTACACCACGGTCATCGCGAATCTACCAAAATGCTGCTCGAACTGTGGTCCTTTACGGCTGTTTTTACCAAGATCACACAAAACCATGTAACATGCGCAAATCGTCAAGTGGATCGCGAATGGGTCGCGATTAAGAAACCAATCAAACACGGCGGACTCCATCAATCTAATCAACGTCCCTTTGCGGTTTTCGTTGACTACCACGCCAGATTCCCTAGCGGCGAAACTTTCCGCGCTTACATAGCGCAACTTTTCTCTACGTGTTTTCCCTCGCTTCTTAGCCACGGAAGGGACGATCAGCCTTGCACCAAGTTCTTTTCGACAACATACGCTGTGCCTTTGTCGGTGAGCTCGTACGTATGGAGACCTTTGCCCCAGTCTCCTGCTCCTCGGCCCGTCCAACGAATCATTCCGAAAGCCTGCAGTATGCCTCTATGATGCTCCACAATCTCATATTCAAGCCGCATTATCGAAGCCATGGAATCCATCGCAATTGGAGCGCCCTGTCGATACATCACTTTCAAAAAATCGTCTTGAACTGCAAGGAGTCGTTCTGCACCTGGGCGAAGGCGCTCAAGCTCTTGTTCAAGCTCTGTGATCTTTACCTGAAGGTTCGCTCTCTGCGATTCCGATTCCTCAAGCTTACTAGTGAGAACTGCGATCTCGTGTCTAAATATAGCGACCTGCTTCTCCTGAAGATCAATTACATCTTTTTTGACTCCGGCATTTCTGAAAGCTTGCGTGACGCCGCTCACGATCTCCTGCCAGTTCATGCCGAGCCAGTAGATCAGGATTTACCAGCCCATGACAACTCAATAATTCGACAAGTATGCAACAAAATCGTATATGTAGATTCATGGCAGACCGTGACGCTAAC
>QHOF01000196.1:9684-10025 GCA_003219335.1 Verrucomicrobiota bacterium
AATCAGAGCCAGTCGAAGGCGCTGATCTTGTTGAGTCAGAGGACCTCAAGCGCCAGTTCCGCGAGGCCAAAGAGCGATTACGCGAGCCAATCGGCGAGCAGCCGATCTAGCAGGCTGGATAAGTTCCTTTCCCGTTTCTTCGCTCGCTTCACGTTCTTTTCCGTGAGCGTGACGGAGTACCCACGCTTGCCTTCGGGCTTCCGGCCAGCGCCCTTTCGCTTTCCGCCTCGCGTTGAAATAATATTATCTTTTCTTATTGACACGACATTGATTCTATATCATTCTTTCAATCAAGCAAGAAAGAATATGGCAAACAAAAGACTCTCCAAAGAAAAGCAGGC
>QHOF01000197.1 GCA_003219335.1 Verrucomicrobiota bacterium
GCAGACACGCACGAGCGCGCACACCTGCGATGGAAACAAATTCGAGGCCACGCTGACCACGCCCGCTGCGCCTACGGCCATGAACGGCAGCGTGAGCGAATCGTCGCCGCTCAAAATCGTAAACGATTCGGGCAAACGTCGGCGCAACTCGGCGACGCGCTCCACGCTGCCGCTGGCTTCCTTAATCGACACGATATTGCGGCAATCACTTGCCAGACGGGCCACGGTTTCTGGGAGAATGTCCACGCTGCAACGTCCGGGAATGTTGTAAAGCATAATCGGCAGCGACATGTCGTCAGCGATTGCTTTGAAATGACGGAAGAGTCCTTCCTGGCTCGGTTTATTGTAATAGGGAGCCACGAGCAGCGCGCCATCGACTCCGAGTTTTTCGGCCAGCTTTGTGTCGGCCACGGCGTGTTGCGTGGCGTTTGAACCTGTTCCTGCAAGGACGAGACAAAGCTTGTTCGCAGTGCCGACCGCAAGCCGGATCAGTTCTTCGCGCTCCTCGTGCGAGAGCGTCGGAGATTCGCCGGTTGTCCCGATCGCGACGATGCCGGTGATGCCCGCGGCGATTTGCGTTTCGATCAGTTGCTCAAAAGCAGAAACATCAAGGCCACCATTGCGAAATGGCGTGACCAACGCCGTGAACGTGCCGCGGAACATTTGGAAGAGTTTAAAATGTTACAAAGATTACAAAGTTAAAGGTGCAAGGCGAAATTTTGTCGGGTGGCTCGCCTGCTTCTCTAAATCTCAATTGCACCTTCGAAAACAAACTCCGCCGGCCCGGTAAGCGTCACGTTCCGAAAGTTGTCGTCGCTCTTTTCAAAGCCGACCTGAAGTTCGTCCCCACCGCGCGTGGTCACAGTGATGGGACCCTCGGCGCCTTCAGCGGCTGCAAACACAAGTGCGCTCGCGACCACGCCGGTGCCACAAGCGAGCGTTTCGTCTTCCACGCCGCGTTCGTATGTACGGATCGCGATTTTCTTGGCTCTGCGTTTCTCGATGAAGTTTGCATTCGCGCCCCTGGGCGAAAACATTTTGTGGTAACGAATGGCTGCACCCTCCCGGCGCACATCGACATCGTCGATTCGCGGAACGGGAATGACCACGTGGGGCACGCCGCTGTTGATGAAGTGAATCGTCTTCTTTTCATCAGCTGCTGGGAGCGTGAAGTTGAGTCGCAAATCGGTGGGCTCAGTCATTTGCAGCGTGACGAGATCATCCACCAACTCCGCTGAAATTACGCCGGCTGGTGTCTCAAAAGAAATTTTTCCCTGCGCTCCGGCGACCTTGCTTGCAAAACGCGCGAAGCAGCGTGCGCCGTTGCCGCACATCTCTGCCTCACCGCCATCGGCGTTGAAGTAGCGCATCCGGAAATCCGCTTCGTTTGTTGCCTGTTCCAGCAGCAAAACTCCGTCCGCACCGATACCGCGGTGCCGATCGCACAGGCGCGCGATCTGGCTGCCATCCAAATGAATGTCCCTTGTCCTGTTATCGATCAGGATGAAATCGTTGCCCGCACCGTTCATTTTTGTGAAACGCAGCATGGAATTCGTTTAGCATACGTCCGCCTGTAAAGCGAACGCGGCACTCCAAGGAGTGACGGCTTCCCAGCCGTCACATTCGAAATCGACGGCTGCCCAAGCCGTCGCTCCTTGAAGGCCATTGCGAGATCTTGTTTTGGTGTTTACTTATCCGCCGTGAAAAAGCTAGGCGTGTGGATGGTCATGGCGCTGGTTGGCCTCGCTCTGCACAGCTCTTTCGCCAGCGATCACAACGACCTGGTCCTCGAACAAATCAAACAGATGCCGAAAGGCGGTCGTTATTCTGTTTCACATTTCGCCAAGATCTGCCTGCAGCGGTCGGCACATTTCGAGTCTGGCAAATTTTTTATTCTTCCCTCGGCCGGTTCGCCAAGTTTCTGCTCGGGCGCGACATATCTGGTTTTTATTAGAACGATCGAGGCGTTGCGCGCGCGAGGCCAGCTTCATCTCGATTATCCCATCCTGGAACAGCTGATCATTCGAGATCAACGCGACGGCGAAGGCATCTGGGGACGGTGGAACGCCAACGGCCCCGGCACCGCGCGCCTGTTTCACGAACTGGGGCTCGGCCGGAACTTCGATAGCTTCGATCAAGCAAAGCCCGGCGATTTCATGAAGATCTTCTGGTCGCGCCAGGTCGGAAAAAACGAGCACGGACACTCCACCATTTTTCTTGGGCTGGAGGATCGCCCCGACGGGCAATACGTCCGTTTTTGGTCGAGCAATATTCCGTCCGGGTACGGCGAGAAGAGCGTGCCGCGAAGCAAAATCGCCTATGCAATTTTCTCGCGCCTTGAAACGCCGGTCAACCTGGCGCGAATCACTGGCGCGCCTGTGGTGGACACCTATCTGGCTTCTCTCCTTCGAACTCGTTCCAGCATCGCCGAAGCCGGCACAAAGTGCGGATTGTAGGCGCCTGCGGCGAAACGTGCTGCGTGGGATGCCAGCTGAGCATGTTCCCGAAAGCGGCGCAGCAGCGCCGCACTCTCCCGCAGTGGCGGGATGGCCGTGATTACACGACCGATGTTAATCTCAGCGGTGCTCTGCCGCTTTTCATACCGGCCTCAATGTACGGCCAAGCTCCAAATGAAGCTTGCCTATCCGTGGCGTGGCTTCTAAAAACGAGGCCATGCTTATCGAAACCTTAAAACGTCATTGGTGGGTTCCGGTGCTAAGGGGTATCGTTGCAATTGTGTTCGGGATTATCGCGCTTAGGTATCCCGGCTTAACTGTCGCAACGCTCGTGCTGTTGTTCGGGGCCTGGGTGTTGGTTGACGGGATTTTCCGCGTTATCGGCGCAATTGGGCATCGCGCTGACGATCCCGAGTGGGGATTTCATCTCATCATCGGAATTATTGGGATCATCATCGGGTTGCTCACATTCCATGCGCCCGCTATCACGGCGCTGGCGCTGATCATCTATATCGCCGCCTGGGCGCTAATGATTGGCGCAACCGAGATCGCGTTCGCAATCAAGCTGCGCCGGGAAATCAAAGGCGAATGGTTCCTGATCTTGATGGGTCTGGTGTCAATCGTCTTCGCCGTGCTGCTATTGTGGAACCCGATCCCCGGCGCGCTCGCGCTGGTGTGGCTCATTGGGTGGTACGCGATCGTGTTCGGAATTCTGGGGATTATTTTCGGCTTCCGCCTGCGCAGCTTGCCCAGCTTAGCTCCAGCCTGAGTCAGCGCAAAATCTCTTCAAATCGTCGAGCCCAGTCAGCTGGGCTGTTTGCCTCTTTCTTGGCGCAATCTGTTGGGCAGGCGCACTTTTTGCGCGACGAAACGCGCTGATGCCGGTTTGTTGAAGAAAATGCGGCTTAGTGCGATTGATTGCGCGATTACATTACGGCGCTGGAATATGACCCTTCCAATCTCAAGCCTCGAATCCGCGAGGACCAGCAGAAGCCGATTTTTCTAACCACCGCACTTTATGAAAAAAGCTCCCCTCCTTACAAAAACGCGACCGCGAAGTCGTTCGCAGTCTAACGGACGTGAACTCGACACCGCGCAATTGCTTTCAGCGTTGATGGCATTCAAACGCGGTGATTTTTCCGCGCGCCTCCCGGAGGATTGGACGGGCGTGCCGGGCAAAATTGCCGACACATTTAATGCGGTGATCGAGACAAATCAGGGCATGGCGCGGGAATTGGAACGCATCGGGCGCGTGGTCGGCAAAGAAGGGCGCATTACGCAGCGCGCTTCCATCGGCGAAGTGACCAACTCCTGGGCCGACGCGATTGGGTCGATCAACAATTTAATCGGCGATCTTGTGCAGCCTACTTCCGAAATGGCGCGCGTGATCGGGGCCGTCGCCAAGGGAGATTTGTCTCAAACGATCGCTACCGAGATCGAAGGCCGCACGCTCAAGGGTGAATTTTTGCACACGGCGAAAACGGTGAATGCAATGGTCGGACAGCTCGGCGCTTTCGCCTCCGAAGTGACGCGTGTGGCGCGTGAAGTCGGCACGGAAGGAAAGCTCGGCGGTCAGGCAAAAGTCAAAGGCGTCGCCGGCACGTGGAAAGATTTAACCGACAACGTGAACCTAATGGCGTCCAACCTCACCTCGCAGGTCCGCAATATCGCGGCGGTGACCACTGCTGTGGCGAATGGCTATCTCGCGAAGAAAATCACTGTGGACGTTCGTGGCGAATTCCTCGAACTGAAGGACACCATCAACAAAATGGTGGACCAGCTGCGTTCGTTCGCGTCGGAAGTCACGCGCGTCGCGCGCGAGGTCGGCACCGAAGGCATTCTCGGCGGCCAGGCGAAAGTCGAAGGCGTCTCGGGGACTTGGAAGGATTTGACCGACTCAGTGAACTCGATGGCGTCCAACCTGACCTCACAAGTCCGCAACATCGCGGCGGTAACGACAGCCGTCGCAAACGGCGATCTGTCAAAAAAAATCACCGTCAAGGTCAAAGGCGAAATTTTAGAACTGAAGAACACGATCAACACAATGGTGGATCAGCTGCGCTCGTTTGCTGCGGAGGTCACGCGCGTTGCCCGCGAGGTCGGCACGGAAGGAAAACTCGGCGGCCAGGCGCAGGTGCCAGGTGTCGGCGGCACATGGAAAGATTTGACCGA
>QHOF01000198.1 GCA_003219335.1 Verrucomicrobiota bacterium
GCCGAAACCCGCGGCATTCGGTGCTCATCTTTCAGTGCGCAGCAGTAACGTCGTTTACGCCTCCTGTAAATCCCTTTTTATCTCCATTGCGGGAATAAAAGGGAGGCAGGAGCGGTACTGCTTATCGGGGGGACACAAACTAGCACTTTTTGAGCAAACCGTCTTGCCGCATATGGATGCCGCAGGCAATTTTAGCTCGCTGCTGATGCGCAATGAGCATGGTGCAGAAGGTATGGTTCAGGAGGTGGACTTCCGCGCTTTAAAGTTTTTAACGCTTTCCATGGGTCGATGGTCACGCCTGATTGCTCACCATTACCTGGCTTCAGCAAAACCGCGCATACAAGCTCCACCGCCGAAACCCGAGGCATCGCTGCTCATCTTTCAGTGCGCAGCAGTAACATCGTTTACGCCTGTGTAAACGAACGGATAAACGTCCTCACGTTAGCCGGAGGCGCTTTCTCGATAATTCATCATAATTCCAGCTCTTTCAGTAAATTTGCCTCAGAGCGGTCTGACTGGCATCAAGGTTGCTCAAGCGGAGTGTGACGAAATTTCTTGCACTATGGGAAAGCTTGGCGAACCCGTTGGCTGGAGCTGACCAGAGAAAGATAGCGACGGATACCCTAGATATATTTAAAGGGTTGACAGCCATTGGGAGAAAGAGATATGTGAGAGCATTTCTGTCGCTGCATGTCTTTTGATACCTGACTGGGCCGAGGACGATGATTGGGCCAAAGAGTAGTTCATGATCGCTCGCGTATTGAAGGCAATACCCTTGGGTTTACTTGTGGCAATAACCGGATTGGTCACGAGTTTTTTTCGCATGAACTCAAAGAAGAAATATATCTTCGGTGATAGCAAGCGGGGCGAGATCAAGCGCGCCAGAGAGGAGGCAGAACTGTAGCGGATGCAAGATACAGATGACACCGCTACGTGAGTTACTCTCGATTGTTTAGTCATTAGGTTGAGGATTTCCTATTAGGGATTGCTTAACGTGTTAAAACAGCCAGCTCTGTGTCGCTTACACGAGCTGAAAAAAAAAGGGGTGTAAAGTGAAAAAGCTATTCTATCGATTGTCGAGCAATTGGTCGTTCGTAAAACTATTTTCGATCCACGCGCAATCAGAAGACGGGGAAAGAGTCATCTTTCCTACGAGGCTTTTTTTCGCGGTTCTCGCCGTACTAGGTTTCCTATCACTGGGGGCATTTTTTTTCCCGCACGTTGGACATGCGCAGGAGTGCGTTTGGGACTGCGATTTGGGCAGCGACACACTCGACAATCCTTGGGGTAATTCTCCACAGTCTCAACTCGACATCGCTTATTGTATTGACCGGGACTGCGTAATTCAGAACCTCACCCCGATAATTGGCCCTATCCCGTCAGCCAATACCAATGTAACTCTCGATAAATCGCCGAACTCGACCTGCACCAACGGTGGCAATAGCGACGTTACTATTTCGGGACCCGTCGTCGCTTGGCTCAGAGATGCATCAGGAAATCTTGTCCCTGGGTCGCCAGCACAAGCGTCCTTGTCTATAACAATAAAATGCGTGACATTCGCTAACGGTGGCACAGGCGCTAGCACACTAAAGAGGGCAGTAGTCCCGAAAGAACCTCGGACCAATGTCTTCGGTGCTAGTTCGGGCATCACCATTCTGGCGTCTTCGACCACTCCTAGCCTTAACAGTCCGAAGGGGTGGACGGGTTGCCCCACTAACAACAAC
The DNA here is from genome assembly GCA_003219335.1 of Verrucomicrobiota bacterium. Classification (GTDB taxonomy): domain Bacteria; phylum Verrucomicrobiota; class Verrucomicrobiia; order Chthoniobacterales; family UBA10450; genus Udaeobacter. The sequence continues at coordinate 1,725 of QHOF01000198.1, forward strand.
GGTATCCTCACGGGCGACTGCGCGTTCCCGATTGGGATCGTGGAGTTCAATAACAACAACGCTATAGCAACGGAGCTACCCGCGGCCCCGCCGTTCCTTCAAGGAGAAGTCTTTCGCGCAGAGGAGTCGACTCGATTCGTCGGAATACGGGACTGCAAAGGTCCGGCGGACCCGACTCCGGCTTCAATAGACCCGACCACAATACAATGTTCTGTCGGTGGAGGCCAATCACTTGCGTTGTTGTTCTTCGAGGGCAACTGGTCGGGTGCCAACGCCCACACTTTCAATCCAAAGAGCGGCTCTAACCCCTACGATATCGATATCTCCTCTGATCCCTCTGTTATCATTCTCCCGGGGACCGTGGTGGCGAGCGCCAACGGTGGAAACCCAATATTCCCAACTGGCTGCAACGACATTCCCAGCCAAAACGTCGAACGCTGCTTCTTCAACGCAAGGGACTTTAACGTCGTATGTAAAACAGGCGACCCCGTTAATCTTTTGGTAACGGGGCAACTGCAGGATGGACGCAAATTTCAGTCGACAGATAACCCAACGTGCAGTAACAAATAGCGAGCTATCGCGGATCGAGCACGCAGCGCGCTGACAGTACGACCGTCCCTAAGTACGTCAGCGCGTTTCTGCGTAGCTTGAATCCGCCCAATTCAGGAGTAAAAAGATGTTCGCTGCGAAGATCCACCGGAGTTTACCGCAATTATTGATTGTTTTGCTGATCGTCGCGTATCTTACCCCAGTGCGGGCGGAAGTTGTACTCCACGGCGCGAGCACGCCGTTGCCCGGACCGGCGATTACTGTAGACGGTAATGTCGGGCAGACCAAGGGCAATAATCTCTTTCAGAGCTTCAGTGTATTTAACATCTTACGAGCGGGGCTGTCGGCCAGCGGCCTGGTGGTTCCTGCGCAAGAAAGTGTCACGTTTACGTCGCCAACCGTTAACGGCGTTGCTGTTCCTATAACGAACGTCATAAGCCGGGTCACGGGTGGCACGAGCGCATTCACTTTACAAAGGTCTTCGCTCATTGATGGACCGCTCAATTCTTCGATACCCGGAGCCAATTTCTGGTTCATCAATCCCAACGGGATCATCTTCGGCAGCAACGCAGTACTCCCCACAACGGGATCCTTTCACGCGTCCACAGCGGATTATATCAAGCTCTCTGACGGTAACACCTTCGCCGCGACACCTGCGTCGAATGAAGTGCTGACGGTAGCTCCGCCAAGCGCGTTCGGGTTTCTAAGCGCCAATCCGGCAGGGATTCAGGTGGGCAACGCAACCAGGGTCCTGCAGGTACCAACCGGCCGAACATTGTCGCTTGTCGGCGGCACGATAGACGTAGGGATCGGCAATACCCAGGGCTTCTTACTTGCTCCTGTAGGGCGCTTAAACCTGGTTAGCGTGGCCTCGCCGGGCGAGGCCAAGTTCAATCCAGCTAAAATCAACGGGCCCCTCAGCGCCGATCCTGATCCTTTTCAAACGCGCGAAATCAATGTCGATAACTTCACCAAGCTCGGCGACATCAATATCAGAGGGGGACCGTCCCCGGGCACCAGCCTGGTTGACGGTAAAGAGATATTCATACGATCGGGCAATCTCACAGTGAACAATTCGTTCGTCATGCCCGGTATCTTTGCTGACCTCGGTTTGGCCAGTCAGACAGCGGTAGCCAATGGAGGTCAGGTTAAGATTCGTGCCAACGGTGATGTGACTGTGACCGGCGATAGGTCGATCTTTAACATTGACAGCGGCATTCGCGCACGCGCGGGGTCAGCGTCAGCAACCGCAACTCAATTGACAGCGGCGCGAGACGTGCCGGACATATCCGTGGAAGCGGGAGGAACGCTGACGGTATCGGGTATCGCGACAGTACGAACTGAAAAATATACTCAAGCTACCTCGTCGCCAGTTTCTTTCGGAAACCTAACGATCACGGCTGACACGGTCGATGTACTTGGTGGCGGGCAGATCAGTGCCAACTCCTTCATCGGCAAAGGCGGCGATCTCAGTGTCAATGCGAGAGAAATCGTGTTGGACGCGGCAGGTAATGTTTCGCGGTTTACAGGACTCACGACACAGACCGACTTCCATCCGGCTTATCCTAGGATCGCGGATCCGAGTCTCACAAATGGCCAGGGTGGCAACCTGACGGTAAACGCGGATACTTTGACGATGAAAAATGGCGCGAACCTCACCGCAGACAGTTTTGCTTTGGGTAATGCCGGCAACATCATCATAAATGTGCGCGACCTGTTTTTATCCCGCAACGGCGCCGCAACCGGATCGATTTCATCGCAGGGCGGCTTTGCCGGTAATGCGGGAAATATTACGATCAGAGCATCTGACGTGATACAACTCGACCAGGGACAGATAAGCGCGACGACCAACGGGTCCGGCAAAGGCGGATTTGTGGATGTCTCGGCTGGGAAGTCACTCACCATATCGGGGACAAACGGCGGGATCATTAGTTTAACAGCCCCTCCCCCCACGGCGGCGTTGGATGCTTTTGCGCTGAAACTTAGCCCGTTCTTCCAGGCGCGTTTCGGCGTGGCAACACCGAACTTTGCCGCACTGGTTGCCGCAATCAAGGGTCGCGGGGTCGCTCTCCCCAACAACGCCGGGATATTCGATGTACTCGGTGCCCTGAATCAGGCGCCTTTTTCCATTACTGCGGTCGCTGATCTGACTCCCGGTAACGGTGGGCAGATCTCAGTAACCACACCGTCATTGGTCATGAACGCGGGCACAAGGATAGACTCCTCGACGCTTTGGGACGGTAACGCCGGTCAAATAACCGGGAACGTTGGCAATTTGACTCTGAACGACGGCGCACAGATTCGCAGCCAAAGCGGTGGTGTGGCCGTGTCTAGTGGACAGCCTTCCGTCGGCTCCGGCAAGGGCGGTAGCGTGACCCTCACAGTAGACGATTCCATCGTGATCACAGGATCGAACAGCGCTGTATCAACCGGCACGTTCGGCAATGGTGATGGGGGAAATATCTTTTTGACCGCTGGAAAACTAGTGCGCATACAGAATGGCGGACGCGTGAGTGCGGATAGTGGAGGAACGCTAGGAGGCCAGCAGTTTTCTGGCGGTGGCCTGGCCGGCAATATCAAGATTACCGCAGGCAATCAGATCGTCATGACTAACGGCAGCGTCTCCACGCGGGCGGTCACGTCCGATGGCGGCAATATCACTCTGAATGCACCGAACCTCATC
>QHOF01000199.1 GCA_003219335.1 Verrucomicrobiota bacterium
ATCGAAGATCCCCAGGCCCTGATCCTGAACAACAGTCGGATCCTCGCCAACGCTTTTGGCGGTCCGGGAGGCAATATCAATATTACAGCGGATGTCTTTCTGGTAAACAGCGGCGGAAGGGTGCCGACCTCGCTTGCGGGAATTGTCGACGCCTCCTCGGCTCTGAGCACTCCAGGAACGATCAATATTCAAGCGACGTTTACCACGGTAACTAGCGAGATCGCCCAACTGCCGGAGACCCCGCTTCG
>QHOF01000151.1:0-5570 GCA_003219335.1 Verrucomicrobiota bacterium
TTGCTGCCGTTTATGGAAGCGGAGAAATCTGCGGGTGCAAAGCCACAGGGTCGCATCGTCATGGCGACCGTGAAAGGTGACGTGCATGATATCGGCAAAAACATCGTCGGGGTCGTGCTGCAATGTAACAACTACGACGTGGTCGATCTTGGCGTGATGGTGCCTGCCGCGAAGATTTTGGAAACAGCGCGAGAGAAACAAGCCGATGTTATCGGCCTCAGCGGTCTGATTACGCCATCACTGGATGAGATGGTGCATGTGGCGCAGGAAATGGAGCGCGAAGGATTTCGTTTGCCGCTTTTGATTGGCGGCGCAACTACCAGCCGGGCGCACACCGCCGTGAAAATCGCGCCGCACTATCGCGCCAGTACAGTGCACGTGCTTGACGCATCGCGTGCAGTGGGCGTGGTAAATTCCCTGCTCAACGAGGAACTCAAATCCGCGTTTGATAAAAAAACGCGCGAAGACTACGAGCGCCTGCGCCACGAGCACGCAGCAAAAACGCAGGGGAAAAAGTTATTGACGCTCGAAGAAGCGCGCGCAAACCGGCCGCCGATTGATTGGAGCAGCTACGTCCCGCCGAAACCGGAGTTCATCGGAGTGCAGGTGTACGCGACGTCTCCGGGAAGCGCGCCCGTCTCGGGTGCTGGCGAGCGCGTCCCGCGATCGCGAACTTTTCCTGTCACTTCGGAATCTGACCACGGACAAGGCGTGAAGAAAAGTTCGTTTCGGCGCGACGCCGAAACCAACACGCGAGACGCGTGCGCTACCGAAATCTTTTCGCTACGCACGCTCGTGGAATACATCGATTGGTCGCCGTTCTTCCATGCGTGGGAATTGCGCGGTCGTTACCCGGCGATTTTCGACGATCCAAAGATTGGCGCACAAGCGCGCGAACTTTTCCATGATGCACGGGAACTTCTGGATCAGATCGTCGCGAAAAATCTTCTGATCCCGCGCGGCGTTCATGCGTTCTGGCCGGCAAACTCCGTTGGCGACGATGTTGATGTTTACGCCGATGAAGCGCGCTCGGAAAAAGTCGCGACGTTTTATTTCCTGCGTCAGCAAGTGCAAAAGCCCCCCGGACAATTCAATCACTGCCTGGCTGATTATATTGCGCCCGAGAGTAGCGCGAGCCTCCGGCTTGCGGATTCTGGAGGCGCAAGCGGGACCCATGCGCTACTTCAGGATTATCTGGGCGGATTTGCCGTCTCAATCCACGGCGCAGACAAACTTGCAGAAGAATTCAAGCGTCAGCATGACGATTACAGCGCGATCATGGCGAAAGCGCTGGCAGATCGATTGGCTGAAGCCTTTGCTGAATATCTGCACAAACAGACGCGAATCGCCTGGGGATTCGGGCGCGACGAACAATTGTCCAACGCCGATCTGATCCGCGAAAAATATCGCGGCATCCGGCCGGCTGCCGGTTATCCCGCCTGTCCCGATCATGCGGAGAAACGAACGTTGTTCGATTTGCTCGATGCTGAGAATAATGCCGGAATCACACTGACCGAGTCTTTTGCGATGCATCCCGGCGCAAGCGTGAGCGGACTTTATTTTTCCCATCCCGGGGCAAAATATTTCGGCGTCGGTCAGATCGGGCGCGATCAGGCGACCGACTACGCGACACGATGCGGCGAATCACTTTCCACCGTCGAAAAACGTCTGGCGCCGAATCTTGCCTACAGCGTCTAATGAGTTCCCAGCAACGCATTCGAAAACTACTGGGATGCGCAAGCTGCCGAATCGTGGTAATAATTTTGCTCGATTCGGGGCGTAGCTTAGCTTGGTAGAGCGCGTGGTTTGGGACCACGAGGTCGGAGGTTCAAATCCTCTCGCCCCGACATACACCATTGCAATGGTGCATTATGTTCGGATGAAAATTTTGGGAATGCGAATCTACGGGTTAACCATCTCAGGCGCGTTGATGATTGCCGCGTTGGTGGTGCATGGACAGGACGCCGCGCCACCCTCGGTGGATCTTTTTTCAGAGCAACAGCAGCCGGAAGCCGCTGTGACGCCTTCTCCTGAGCCCAATGGCCCCGAGTTGCCGGAGTTAAAGCAACTTGACGAGACTTTTAAGCCGAAGTCACTGGGCAAGGACGCCGATGCATCCAGAGTGCATATCGAATGGCGGCAACTGAAAAACCGGACGGTCAACGATCCAGATGTGCAGGCGGCAAAGGCCTACGCTCAGGCTGCCCGGACGGATTTGGAAAAACGCTACCGCCTCCGGAATTACTACGACATTTATTATCAACGGATGGCTGCTTTGGCTACGACTCCGGAACTGAAACTGGCGTTGGAGGCGCTCAAGGCTTCCCATGAGGGCGCGCTGGCTCAACCGCGAGTACGACCGACACCGGATACCTCGCCGCCGACGCCGACGCCAACGGGCACGCCTGCGCCAAAGAAACCCGGGCACAAGCACAAAAAACAGAAATTCAAAAACTAACGGCCGCGTTGTCTTGCCAGTCCCATCCGGATGCGGTATTCCTAAACACATCCTGTTTGCGGCGCGTTCGTCTAGTGGTTAGGACACAGCCCTCTCAAGGCTGGTGCACGGGTTCGACTCCCGTACGCGCTGCCAATCCCGACGACTAGTGATGCGTTGCTGTTCAATTGCCAGCGTCCTCGCAGTATGTTGCCTCTTCGGAAACGGGTGCTCGGAAGGGGTCAGCCGGGCAACAGTGGCGACTGTTTTCTTTGTCAAAGGCAACGTCGCTTTCGGAAGCGCGGAACGAAATCGTTTCCAGCCGGTCACACTCCAAAGCAGAATTCATGACGGCAACACTGTGCATTCACTGAATGGCGCATCGATCAATCTGGCGTTCGTTCCTGGCGCTTTCGCGCGAATATTCGGAGATTCGGAAATCAAAGTTGAAGAGCTTCGGATGACAAAGGACGGCAATCAGACCGCCGGCGGCATGCGCGACCGATCTGCACGGATACGATTGATCCGGGGAAAAATCATTGTCCTGCTCAACCGGAGTTACACGAGCAAGTCGCAATTTGCCATCACGACGCGTCAGGTAACGGTCAACCCTGATTCGGATTGTTTATTTTGCCTTTGGACTGACGGCGCGACCACGCGGGTCACGTGCGCGCGAGGGGAAGTCACCGCGCCCGCCGACACGCAGGCGCCGGCTGCCATCACTGCCGGTTACTTCCAGCATTGGCCAAGACCGAGCAAAGAGCCGCTTGCCGCAGCTCGTGATGCTGCGGCGCAAGCCGATGTCATGGAGTCGCTCGAAGCCGGAGAGGAACTGCTGGATCAGGCGGCTGGCTGGGAAAATCGTCGCCCGCAACAAGTGCTGTAGTGTCCGCTGTCTTCAGCGGATTTTCCCTCACTGCACCAGCGCCCGGTGCGCTGAGGACAGCGCACGCTACAGCCAAAAATCCGGCACATTTGTCCATCGATGCTCAGCCAAAAAGGCACAGTTGCGTTGTCGATCTGCGAAATGATTCGCAAGATAATTTTGGCCGCTGGCCAATTCCGACACGATGACAACTCACCTTGAATAGCGACGCGATCTGCTCTGCGAAAAAGCCTTCGCCAGTCATGCGCGTGTGCCACTGAGAATTGTTGAGCCGGTTGCCTCGAATAGCTCGAATGCGCCCTAGCACCTTCTCTTTGCGTTCCGGAAAATGTTCATCGAGCCAGCGTTCAAACAACGGCGCAACCGCCCAGGGCAGGCGAATGATCGTGTAACCGGCAAATTGTGCGCCGGCTTTTGCGCAGGCTTCCAAAATTTTCGGAACCTCGTGGTCGGTTAGCCCGGGAATAATCGGCGCAACCATGACGCCCGCCGCGATATTCGCCGCGCGAAGTTGCCGGATTGCATCGAGACGGCTTTGAGGAGACGTAGTCCGTGGCTCCAGCACCCGTTGCAAGCTTGGATCGAGCGAGGTGACCGAGATGTTTACCGCCGCCGCATTGCACACCGCAAGATCGCGCAAGAGATCGATGTCACGCGTAACGAGATGGTTCTTGGTAATGATCGCTACTGGATTTCGAAATTCGACGAGCACTTCGAGACAGCCACGCGTGATCTGCAGTTTTCGCTCAATCGGCTGATATGGATCGGTGACGCCGCTCATCACGAGGGTCTGCGGCTGCCAGCGCGGCGATTCCAACTCCGCGCGCAGTAGCTCCGGCGCATTGGTTTTCACCATGATCTTACTCTCGAAATCGAGGCCGGCCGAAAACCCGAGGTATTCGTGTGTCGGGCGCGCGTAACAATAGATGCAGCCGTGCTCGCACCCGCGATAGGGATTGAGGCTTGTCTCGAAACCGACATCGGGGCTGCTGTTTCGAGTGATGACCGATTTGGTTCCGTCGCGAAAATACTGCGTGGCGCGGCGCTGCTGCTCCTCGGCACAAACATCACCATCTACAACATTTATGTCGGTCAGATCCAGATGCAGTTTCTCGAATCGGTTTGCCGGGCTCCATGAAGCGCCGCGCCCGCGGAGAGGCGCGTAGCTCTGCGGCATCTCTTGAATCACAGGCCGGAATTTCTTTTTTGCCGGCATCCGACAAGTTCACATGAACATATCACGATGTCGAGGAAATCTTTCCGCACTGGCGTCGCATGGATTGCGAGCGATGATAATGGCACATGAACACGATTGACCGCCCAGGATAGATTTTCTCAGAGTGGGCTGGTCCCCGGCCGGCATCCGCCAGCCAGCAGCCTTGACATGGCAGGCCTCCTCTCGAACGTGCTAACCACTTTCAGCAGACGAGCTTTCTTGTGTTGTTTAAACCCAAACACCCACCGGCTGCGAAATTGGATTTCATTATCGCTGGCGCGCAAAAGGCCGGCACCACTGCGCTGTCGGATCTCCTCGAGAGCCATCCGAAAATCAGGATGCCGCACAAAGACGAGTTGCACCGCACAATCCAGCCAGCCCGCCATTTTTTTGATGACGAAGATCGATTCGCACAACCCGAGATCGATTACGCGCCGCTGCACAGGGGCTGCACGCGGAAGGACGCATCGACCCAATTTACATCTACTGGAGATCCGCGGTGGAACGAATTTGGAACTACGACAACAAGATCAAGCTGTTGGTTCTTCTGCGAAATCCGGCGGACCGCGCATTCTCTCACTGGAACATGCAGCGAGATCGCGGCCTGGAGAACCTCGATTTTCTCGCAGCAGTAGAAGCGGAAAAGAAACGCGCCCGGAAAACCGAGCCTCTCCAACTGCGCAAATTCTCTTACGTGGATCGCGGATTTTACGCTGAACAAATGAAGCGCGTGTTCCGATACTTTCCCCGCGAGCAGGTTCACGTCATCAAGTTTGAGAATTTTCGCCGTAACGCGCGCGAAACGTTTGATGATGTCTGTCATTTCCTTGGCGTCGAGCCGCTGAAAAAATTAAGAAATGCCGAAACCGGTTCGACGCCATATGCGCGCAAAATGAGCCCGAACGAAAGGCAATATCTTGTTGATCTTTACAGGAGCGACATCGATCGCCTCGAAAAACTTCTCCGCTGGGATTGCTCTGATTGGAAACAAGCGTGATACCCGGCCGGCTTGCTCAGCACGTGAGCGATGG
>QHOF01000151.1:5590-6123 GCA_003219335.1 Verrucomicrobiota bacterium
GTCAACGCCGCCGGCTACAGCTGGAGGGGTGGCAGAGCGGTTGATTGCGCCGGTCTTGAAAACCGGAAGGCCGAAAGGCCTCGTGAGTTCGAATCTCACCCCCTCCGTCCTGCTTCGCGCCTCTTAGCGCGCTTCGCAAGATCGGGATCCTGCTTCGAACCTGACGCCTCCGGGAGAACCAAAAAGATGCGTTGCGCGAAGCAGGACGCCCTCCGAATCCCGCAGGCGCGGAAGAAGGAGGGCCAGTGTATTACGTCTATCTTATTGAAAATCGCTCCCCGCGGGGTGAACATTACGTGGGAATGACGACTGATCTCAAGGCTGCGTCTTAGAGAGCACAACATTATCTCAAATCTGGGTCAGGTCACGCCTTCGCCAAGAGGCGACTGTGGTAGTGATACAGCAAACATCCTGCTTCGCACTCGCCGTTCACAGGATTGGCCAAGCCTAATTGCGGATTGCCCGCCGCGGCGGGTAAACTCATTGCGAATTGCCGTTTGCGCGCAGAAGAAATGCGCCACGATCAGCGCATG
>QHOF01000152.1:0-1865 GCA_003219335.1 Verrucomicrobiota bacterium
TTCCAATAGCACTTTTAAGTCCGGCCGTGCCGAGCGGATGACCCAGAGGATTGAATAAACTTCGGCCCCGATACTGCAACCCAACACGGCAATTCTCAAAGTCGAGCCATGGGCTCTCTGCCGGGCCAGGCGGCGCATCAACTCGAGCGCCGGACGGTTCCGCAGGAAGAACGTGCCGAGATAGTGTTGGCGCCTTGCGCGGAGGCAAACCAAGGCATGCAACAACTCCCCGTACGAGCGGACGGGATGCAAATTGCGCACCCGAGAAGGGAGACGCTTCCATATCCGCTTATTCAGCCGCAAATAAAAGCCGGCAGGAGATTTTCCTAAGACCTGAAAGGACGCTGCCTTCGACAGGATTGAATGATACACTTGGTGGTTTATCACAATCAAAAGCTAGCTATGAGCGGATCTCTGACCGCCAGTCCGGCACTCTGACACGAAACAGCTCTCCTACAAGCGGGAAATCGCCGAGCACTTCCCAGTCCAGAGCTTCACGATATCGCTCCTTCCTGTTTGCGGCGCTCACACCATTCTCACGGCGGGTTCGAGGGCTCTCCATATACACCTCACGCAAACTCCCACGCTGCCCGCGGCGAGAAGTGATCGAGCTGGATTTCAAAAGGCCCTGATGGGTTCGTGTCACCAAATCTCATACCGCGAAGGCGTCCCTTTGTTACTTGTATCAGGGCAGATCCGATCCGACTTCCTCAAAAATATAACTGTACTGCTCATCTAACTGCCTGCGATAGCCTTTTGTCTTACGCCTGATTTCCTCACGCAGACGGTCCGAATTTTCTTCGAGCCTGACAAATTGTTCTATTAATTTGGAAACGTCCAACTTTGCAATATCCTGATAGAATTCCTGCAATCCGAGTGCGGTCATCAACGAATCATCTTTTTCATGAAACGAAATGGCCAAAGCGGGTTTGCCAAGCATCAAAGCTAGGAGCAAATTGTGGAATCGACTAGCCACCACCACTTTCGTGGTGGCCAATTGTGAAAGGAGCTCTTCAAAAGACTCCGGGGGCTCATCTATGATATCTAACTCTTCGTAGGTCAATCCACTTTGCTCCAGCAAGTTCCTAACGTCGTTCCTGACGCGACTGTCGTACATTACGTCCCCTATCAGGAGCCGTACATTACGATTATGTTCAACGAGCCAGCCTATGAACCTGGCCATCTTCGTTGTATATTCGCGGTAAGTCTGTTCGACGTCGTCTGACAGCGAACGGTGAACGTAATGGGTTATGAGCCCGACGCCAACCGGAGCACGTTTATCCCCGTCATCCCGATCATCGGGCAACATACCTTCAGGCAAGCTGAACGCCAAGTCAGGATACACGGCGTCATCAGCAGCATCAAAGCCGATGCTCTTGAGGTATTCTTTCGAAAAACTATCTCGGTAGGATCGGTAGTCTGCCAACTTCAAAGCTGCCTTTACGAAGAACCTGGCGAGCGGATGGCGTATGGGGCCGGCGCCGACACTCACAAAAAGCAACTTGCACCGGCACAACTTCGCAACCACAGACCATCTCAGTATGTCATAGTGCAAACCAAGAGGACCAATGCCGGAATCGGACAGCATTCCCGTTCCTGTCATCATGAGCATGTGGCTACCCATGAGCCGTTTGATCACGCTGAACCATCTATACAGGTCCACTGGAATTCCAATAGAGATCTTTCTCAGCAATCTCCAGGCGCGATTGTTCGTTTCCCGCAGTGGCATTTCACGGATTGCCAAAGCACGGATGCCATACGTCGATGCCGTCTCCTCGGGATTCGAACATATGGAACTCACCTGCGCATTGGGCACATTCCTTCGCATGTTGAATAACATCGCTTGCAGCGTGCATTCATTGCCC
>QHOF01000152.1:1939-6849 GCA_003219335.1 Verrucomicrobiota bacterium
CTTACATGGTAGGTGGGGGTCGTCAACAAGCGTTTGAGAGTTCAGCCAAATGTCTTAAGCGCTGCTCACGCAATTTCATTCTGGGCAAGGGTTCAATCCCGGCAACCTTGAGTATTTCTTTCCATCGGTAGATCCAATCGTGTCGCAACAAGGCTTCAGCCGCATTTCTGCGGCTAATGGCGGAAATCCGTTCGGGTTCAGCCCCAAGACTGGAAAGCGTTTTTATGACATCAGATCCATCGGCTTGCAGGGAGATGACTGCATCTTGCCAGGGGAACAATTCTCGAAACGCCTCGCCTTCCGGCGCGTGTCCGATCATCACAGTGCCTGCCGCTGCTCCTTCATAGTACCGAGCGCCAACTTCGACCTGGCCCCCGGTTTCATCCGGAATCCCCGCCTTTGCTGGGGCCACCACAAAAAACCGGCTCCGCTTTGCCATATTCGAGAAGAAATCCCGGTGTTCCCTATAGTTGAGCACGTCGGACATCGAGCCTCCGAATGTGTCATAAACGTAGAAGATCTCCTTACGCCGCGCCGCCTCAAGCAGCGCCCGGTGTATTTCCTCTCTTCTCCGGCCAATGCTATAAACGTCAATGACACGCGCAGGGGGGTTCGGATACGGGCTGAATCTTAGCGTGTCCACCGCATCGGGAAGCCATCGGCAAGGCTGGCCAATGGCCTCAGACAGCGCGGCAACACTCCCCCGGGTACTCACAAACACGTGATCGAAACGTCGAAGAAGGGAATGAATCCAATATTTGCACAAGGGTATGCGCGCGGCCCACAACTCCTGAATCCAGCAAACCGAGGTTCTGCAATGATCTTGCCACCCCTCAATGGCGCTGATGTTAAGAAAATCATGCTCCATCTGGCACATCACCAGGAATAAGTCATATTCTTGGGTGAGCCGAACCTTATGCAGCCCGGGGTTCGCGTATATCAGCTTCCTCGTGACGTCCCGAAACAGCAGCCTTCTTTGCCAGGCCTCCTTAAACTTGTATCCGCGACCCGGCTCAAGATGAATCAGGTCGACGTCATCGACGTCGAAAAGAACATCCTGAGCTTCATATTGAGCGCAGTAGAATGCTTTCTTCTTAAATCCTCGAGCAGTCGGCATGCAAATGCGCGCCTTCATCGCCTCTTTCGGCACCTCGGCGGTCTCCCATGTCTTCTCGTGGAATTGAATCATACTGTCGTCCTTGGAAGTCCAAGGCGGTAGGTAGGACTATGTCTTACATCTTTATCCGGAAACGGCGGGTCGAAGTTTTAGTCATTTCCCTTCACCACACTGGAATTTCGCAGCCGAAGTACTATTTCAAAATTCGGCGGTCAAAAACCACGCTTGCCCAAATTTGCGCTCACTCGGCGAGTCATAACCTGCGGCTCGGCGACTTGCTGTGCGGAAATGCTGCGCCTCTCCGATAAGTCTCCCCCGTCCGCGCTGACAATAATGAGTAGGCGCGAAGACGTAACCGTGTAAAGGTTTCAAGAGGCGAGGGCGGAAAAGCCGCTCAAAAATGAGGTCGCAAACGCTGCCGCGGATCTCATCGGCACCAAGCCGTGCAGCGCAACGCTTAACGTTGTAGCATTTCAACAACTTGATGATCGGGGTCGCGGCGTAGCGCCTAGTACTCACTTACTGCGCAATCAAACTCCAACCGGCCGGAAGAGTTGGGCCGTACGCACCGCTGACATAAACATTGTTATTCAGATACCAGATCGCTGTTTGGCGTGTCCCGGCGTTGTAAAGCAGATAATCCGGGTTGCCGTTACCGTTAAAGTCGGCCGTGGCTACTAATGCCCAGCCGCTGGGAACAGTCGGCCCCCAGGCCGCACCAACAACAGTTGATCCCGATAAATAATCGATAGCTGTGTAGCCTGAACTGGGATGGAATAAGAGATAATCTGGGTGACCGTCGCCATCAAAATCCGCTGCACCCACCACATTCCAGCCAGGCGGAAGAGTTGGGCCATAGGCACCGCCGACATAAACATTATTATTCAGATACCAGACTGCTGTTTGACGCGTGGCGCCGTTGTAAAGCACATAGTCCGGTTGGTTATCGCCGTTAAAATCAGCTGTAGCTACCAACTCCCAGCCATTGGGAAGAGTCGGCCCCCAAGCGCTCCCAATCAGCGTTGGCCCGGACAAATACCAGAGCCCGGTTTGCTCTGTGACGGAATTGAACAGCCCATAATCGGGATGGCTGTCGAGATTGAAATCCGCTACAGCCCTTAGGCCCCAGCCCGGCGCAAGAGTCGGTCCGTACGCGCCGCCGACATAAACATTATTATTCAGATACCAGATCGCCGTTTGGCGTGTATTGGCGTTCTGAAGCACATAGTCCGGGTGGCCGTCGCCATTAAAGTCGGCCACTGCCGCCCGGGCTGCAGGCCCGTCACCCGGCGTAGGCGTAGGGGTCGGCGTCGGAGAACCGCTTACCAGCGGATGCGGATAAACGTAAGGCGTATAGCCTGGCATCGCGGTATCATTGAACATGTGCTCGCCTACCTTGATGGTGGCTGTGCCAGTGGTGAAATTTACATCGTGCGTTTCAGAATGATTGTTCCAACTATAATCGCCTTCGCTTACTTGGTTGTTCCACCCAGGAGGCGGTGTCGCGGATAGACCGCCAGTTACCAACGCTCCCAACGCGCGGCCTGTGCCGTCCATAACCTGTTCCACCCTTTTGATTTCCAATGTGTCGCCAGTACAGAACGTCATCGACGCCGGCTCTGGTGGCTGATAACCGCCGTTTCCCGTATAAGTGATCGTGTTTGCCGTGTTGCTGAGAATCTCCCCAAACCATAAAGTGCCACTGTGGCACAGGTCGCTGGTTCGTCTGAGCACGTAGCCTTTCCAGTAGTCAGTGCTCCAGTTTTGGCCTGAAACCGTTACAGTCTTGTTAGAACTATCTGAAGCGGCAGTGCCAGTGAAATATGGGCCGGTGTTTACGTCCCAAGGGTTCGTACCGTCAGCACCGCCAAACGTGTCGAAACTCTCGAAGGTGCGAAAGTTTTCCACGTCGAAGCACGTCAGGCCATCCCAAAAGCCACTAATCGTGTTGTCGTGAAATAGCACCAAACCGCCGCGTGTTCCACCAACAAACTTGTTCAGGCCGCTTCCGGCGTATGTATTGTTGTAAACCTCAATCGCCCGGCAGCTTCGTGTCCTGCCAGTGCTATCGGTTCCGTGATTGTTAACGTTCATGTTGTAAATGCTGTTGTACCTCACGACAAACCGAGCGCCAGCTACCGCGTCCGTTACGCCACCTAAAGAAGCGTTCGGGCTGTTTGAAAAACTGTTGTCCTCAATGAACAGAAATTGGCTCGACCCGAAATCCGTTGCAGCGTTCCACGATACGTCGCCAAACCCCACCGTGTCGCCATTCCAGTGCCTAGCGTAAGCGTCGATAGCACCGTTCATGCGAGCCACGTTAAAGGTATTGTGGTCGATCACTCCTATGACTGTATCAAAGCACGCAAGCCCGTTTATGTTATTCCATGTGCAGTGATCCATCCGAAACGTTGTGCCATTATTGTTTAATGCGTCAACGTGGAACGCCCCGGAGGGACCTACGGCTGTAGTTGATCTTCCGCCGTCCTGAAACTCAATTCCAGTCATCCTACCTTGTGCATTGGAGATGCCGCGTAAATCCCAAGAGAGGAACGGCGGCCCGTTTACGTCATCCTTGACAATTGTGACGCCTACGCCTTGCCCTTGTAGCGTGATCGCCTTGGTGATATTCACGCCGGTTGTCCACGTGAACGCGCCAGCCGGCAATGTAATCGTGTCGCCGTCGTGCGCCGAGTTATCGTGAATAGACTGAACACTCGCCGCTGTCCCGTCGGAAGGATAAACCGTAGCCCAACCGCGCGAGGCGGAAACGCCGCTCAAAATAAAGATAAACAGAAGGATTTTTCCCGACAGCTTCATACCCGCGGCTTATCGTTCCTCGCGATAGGCCGCCCGCCTTCATATCTGAATGAATCGGCATGGCAAGGAAATTTTTCTTATCGGGCCAACTATTTCGCAAGTCCCGGGTGGACGAATGTCTCCGACGCGACTGGCGTAATCCGGCATCTGAATATTGATTTTGCCCGAGAGCTCGGTGAAACGCGTGCGTGGTCTTTCCGTATTCGTGCGCTTTCCGGTGGAGATACGAAGGCACTCGAAAACTCGGATTGGCGGCTTGATTCTGAGTCCCGCCGATCCGAAAAGAAATTAAGACGACCCTTGGGGCTACGTACGGGTGGCGGCATTTGGTTTTCCTATCCCATAGACAGCGGGGCACAGCATCGGATTCGCCTCCGGCGAAAGAATATTGCGTCCATCAAAAATAAAGCCAGGCTTCAGCATAACCTGCCGAAGCCGGTTGTAGTCCAGGTTTCTGAACTCGTCCCATTCGGTGAGGATGGCCACGGCGTGGGCATCCTGGACTGCAGCGTATGCGTCTTTCTCCACCGTGATCTGCTTCTGAAAGCTTGCGCCGGGAAGCCCAGTTGCCCCCTCCAAATCGCGACGAATCGCTACCTCCGTCACGCGAGGATCATAGATCGAAAGCTGGGCCTGTTCGTTCAAAAGATCGCGACACACGTAAATGGCCGGCGATTCCCGGGTGTCGTTCGTGTCCTTCTTGAATGCAAAGCCCAAAATCGCGATTCTCTTTCCGGCCACCGTATTGAACATCGTTTCCACCATGCGCCGCGTGAAACGCGACTTCTGCCAGTCGTTGATTCTGATTACTTGGGACCAGTACTCGGCCACTTCATGCAGACCGTAACGTTCGCACAGGTAGATCAGGTTCAATATGTCCTTTTGGAAACAGGAACCGCCGAAGCCTATGGAGGCTTTCAGGAACTTGGGCCCAACGCGGGAGTCCCTGCCAATGGCCGCCGCCACTTCATCC
>QHOF01000153.1 GCA_003219335.1 Verrucomicrobiota bacterium
TAAAGCCTGAGCAGACGTTCACGATATGTTTTTCCGCGAACGGTGACGCCGCGGGCGAAGTCAATTTTTGCTGTCGCACCGGAGGCCGCGTACTAGTTGAAGGGCATCTTCAAGTTTGTTGCAAGGACAAAGTGATTTCGTGAACGCGCCATCATCTGACGCGCCCAAGTTTGAAATCCGGCCGCGCGACCCGCGTCTAGCGCAATGGCTCCAGCAATTCCCGCCAGCGGTATTCAGCGAACGCCTGTATCAAAGCATTGAACTGCTGGAACGATACAGCATCGAACTGGCCGTTGATCTTTGCCGCCAGTTAAATCTGGTGGATCAACTCGGTGAGTGGCGATCGGCAGATGAACTTTGTCGCATGCTGTCTTTTCAGCCGCGTTTCAAGCTTGCTTTATCCTGGATCTTGGAACGTATGGTCGAAAGCGGCTGCGCAGAGGCGCGGACTGACGGCCAGGCGCGCTCCTATCATCTGCGGCGCCCACCGTGGCCGCCCGATCTTAAGCGGTTGCGCGCCGCGGGTCTGGCTATTGATTCCGCCAACGCGGCGACGCTGGATTTGCTAGATCACGCTGCAAGCGTTTATCCGGACGTCGCCAACGGCCAGCAAAGCGGTGATCAGAATCTGCTCGGACCGCAAGGCGTGCCGCTGTGGCTGAATTATTTCCACAACGATAACTTGACCTACGCGGTGAACAATTGGGTGGGCGCAATATTAGCTGCCGATCACCTTTCCGACCGGCACACGTTCCGGATTTTGGAAGTTGGCGCGGGCAGCGGCAGCGCCACTGAAGTTTTGCTGCAGGTGCTTGCTGAACGCGGCCTGTTGCCACGAGTCAAGCGCTACCTCATTACAGAGCCGAACGCCTACTTCCGGCGCTACAGCCTACGCAAACTGGCAGGGCGACATTCAAATTTGGCGCTGGAATGGGCCCCGCTGGACCTCGATTTGCCATGGGACAAGCAAGGCGTTAGGGCAGGGCAGTTCGATCTCGTATATGGCGTGAACGTAATGCATATCTCCAAGAATCTCTTGTTTAGCTTGAATGAGGCGCGCGCGGCCCTCACCAGCGATGGCTGGCTTGTGATCGGCGAATGCCTGCGGCCTTACGACAATCAACTAATCTACCCGGAGTTGATGTTTCAGATTCTGGATAGTTTTACAAACATCCAGACAGACCCGGAATTTCGTCCGAATCCTGGCTTTCTCACTGCAGAGCAGTGGTGCCGCGCTTTTTCGCGCGCAGGTCTCAGGCACGCCAAAGTAGTGCCGGACATCGAAAGCATTCGCGAGATCTATCCGCATTTTTTCACCGGCGCCATTTGTGGCCAAAACGACGCAACTGACAAATGACCGCGAAAGTCCTGGGAGCTAAAGGCGCGGAGACAGACCGGTGGGCAAAGTTGCCGGAACGCGGCACGCATGGGTCACTGCAAATAATCGCGTGGATCGCGCTGCACATCGGACGGCGTGCAGCGAGGCTGCTACTGTATCCGATCACACTTTATTTTGTGATCGCTGCGCGCGCTGCGCGTCGAACGTCTCATGAATATTTGAACCGTGTACAGGAAGGTCCAGCCCGTTGGTCGCATATTTTCCGTCATTTTCATTGTTTCGCTGCGACAATTCTCGATCGCATTTATCTGCTGCGCGGTGAGTTCGAGCGCTTTGACGTGACGGTTTATGGAAAGGAAATCCTGGACCGCCAGCTTGAAACCCACAAAGGCAGTCTCTTGTTAGGCTCGCATCTTGGCAGCTTCGAGGTGTTGCGCGCGTTGGGAGTAATACAGAAAAAATTTCCGCTGAAGGTTTTAATGGATGCCGTGCACAACCAAAACATCACTCGTTTTTTCGACGCGCTAAACCCAAAGATCGCCGGCACCGTCATCGCACCCGATCGACCGGACACGCTGATAAAGGTCAAGGAAAGTTTGGATGACGGCTGCTTCATCGGCATGCTGGGCGACCGCGTGTTTGGCGCTGATAAGACAACGCAATGTCAGTTCCTGGACGGGCCTGCCAGATTTCCGGCGGGTCCCGTCCTGCTTGCTGCGACCCTGCGTTGCCCGGTGATTTTGTTTTTTGGACTCTACCGCGGCGGGAATCGCTACGAAATTTACTTCGAACCTTTTGCCGAAGAGATCGTCTTGGATCGCGATCGTCGCGCTGAGGACATCCAGCTCTGGATGCAGCGCTACGCCGAGCGCCTCGAGCATTATGCACAGTTTGCTCCTTACAACTGGTTTAACTTCTANNCTTAGGCTTCGCACGGCGAGAGCTGTGGCTCTATTCATTCGTTCTTACTCTTGCTCGTGCTCATGTTCATGATCGAAGACCCTAAAGGGCATGATGAAGAGCAGGAGTAGGAGCATGAGCACGAGAAGCAGCAGCACGCAACCCGATGACTACCGCCATACGATTAACAAAGCGGAAATTCGCACACTGATCCCCCACTCCGGTTCGATGTGCCTGTTGGATGAAGTCACTCAATGGGATGATCGATCGATTGTCTGCGCCACAAACACTCATCGCGATCCGGCTAATCCATTGCGGCGCAACGGACATTTGTCCGCCGTGCACGCTTTTGAATACGGTGCACAAGCCGCCGCTGTGCATGGCGGGTTGCGAGCGCGCGCGGCGGGCGCGACCGCGCCACCGGGGTGCCTGGCCGCGCTGCGCGACGCGCGCCTGCATGTGGCGCACCTGGATGACATCGCAGCGCCGCTAGTGATCTGCGCGAATCACCTCTTCGGCGATGGCGCCAACACAGTGTACGAATGTCGTGTCTCGGCGGGTGATCGTCTCATAGCAGAGGGGCGCGTTACCATCGTGGAACGCGGGTGAGAGTGCGCTGACGACAGCGCACGCTACAGCACACGCCAAAGGCTGTAGTGTCCGCTGTCCTCAGCGGATTCCCACACTCACATCACAATCCCGCCATCGACGCACAATACCTGTCCGGTGATGTATGCAGCTTCCGGCGATGCAAGAAATGCTACCGCGCTGGCAATCTCTTCCGGCGTGCCGGTTCTGCCCAGCGGGATTTTATCGTGAATGGTGTTCTTGATTTCATCGGAAAGCCCCGCGGTCATATCGGTGATAACGAAGCCTGGCGCCACAGCGTTTACAGTGATATTGCGACTCGCCAGCTCGCGCGCGAGCGACTTGGTGAATCCGATCAAGCCTGCCTTGCTCGCCGCGTAATTTGTCTGCCCGGCATTGCCCAGGAGGCCGATCACTGAGCTGATGTTGATGATGCGGCCACTGCGTTGTTTGGTCATGGCGCGAACAATTGGCTGGGTAAAACTAAACGCGCCACGCAAGTTCGTGTTAATGACCGCATCCCAATCTTCCAGCGACATCCGCATCGCGAGCGCGTCGCGCGCTACGCCGGCGTTGTTAACTAGGATATCGATCTTGACGAATTCCTCGAGAATGCGCGCGCCGACTTTCAGCACCGCAGCGTGATCGGTCACGTCCACCGCGTATGCGCTCGCTGCATTCGCGCGAATGATATTGATTTCGTCAGCTGTCGTTTTCGCGTTGGCTTCTGTGCGACTCACGCACGCCACACGCGCGCCTTCGCCTGCAAGGCGCACAGCGATTGCACGTCCAATTCCCCGGCCCGCTCCGGTGACGATGGCAACTTGACCTTCAAATCTCATATAACTTCCGACTCTCACCTGAACAATAGCGATTCACCTCGCGGCATGTCGAGGGCAGCTTTTTCGGGGCGGACCAACTATACTAAAGGTTTCCAGGAGGAAGAAGGCGCGACCCTGAATGCTTTCACGCATCACGCGCTTTGCGTTTTGGAGTGCGTCGCTGCTGCGACGCTTTCCAAGGTACCGATATGATATAAATCACCGTGGCAATCGCGATCGCATCCGTTGGGATCATGCCGAATGGACGATTTTGAGATTTGATGTTTCAACTTACTCCACAGCTCCGTAACGGCGCTGGCGGCGGCCGAATTCTTCCACAGCGGCAAAGAGATCTTTCTTGGTGAAGTCGGGCCAGAGCTTTGGCGTGACGTACAGTTCGGTGTAAGAAGTTTGCCAGAGCAGGAAGTTCGACAGACGCATTTCGCCCGAAGTGCGAATAAGCAGGTCTGGATCGGGATAGTAGCGGGTGTAAAGATGCTTGCTGAACATCTCCACGTCGATCATGGCCTTATCGATGTGACCGAGCTCGATCGCGCGCAGCAAGCTCTTGATGCCGTCGATGATTTCGAGGCGGCCGCCGTAGCTCAGGGCAAGGATGAGGGTGAGTCCGGTATTGCCAGCAGTTTGCTCGATGGTCTTATGAAGTTGTTGCTGCGAGCTCTCGGGCAAATCAGTCAATCGCCCAATCGCCTGAAGACGCACGTTTTTCTCGATCAATTCCGGTGTTTTCTCCTTCAAAAACTTTTCCAGCAAACGCATCAGCGCGATGACTTCGCTTCTAGGACGCTGCCAGTTTTCAGCGGAGAACGCGTAGAGCGTCAGATATTCTACCTTTAATTCGCCACAGCCTTCCACGCATTCACGCACCGCTTTGGCGCCGGCTTCGTGACCCTTAATGCGCGGCAGTCCACGCGCCCTCGCCCACCGGCCATTGCCATCCATGATGATCGCAATGTGACGGGGAACAGTTTTGATGCTCGCAGACATCTTAACGATCTTTACTTTCTTGAATTTGTCGGTGAGACGCAAATTTCACCCGCCATAAATCCGAAATCTGAAAGCGCCCGGAGCACCGGCGCACTCCAAAACGCAAGCGAGTAATATGAGCGCAGAATGGCGGCCACGTTTTGGAGTGCGGCGCTGCTGCACCGCTTTTTCATTTTTCTGCTGGCACGCCGAGCGGTAGCTTACAAAACGATCGTCTCGCCGCGCGCGGGGCCGACGCTAACCATGGACAGCTTTCCGCCCGTTAATTCGGAGATGTATTTGACGTATTTCCTCGCTGCCGCAGGAAGCTGCGAAAATTTTCGCGCCGCATGAATAGATGTGTTCTAGCCGGGCACTTCTTCATAGACCGGTTCGCAATTAGCCAGTTGAGTGGCGTCGCACGGCGGAACGTCCAGGCGTTTCCCGTGTAGCCGATAAGCAACACAAACTCGAATCGGGTCGACGTGATCAAGTCCATCGAGATTGG
This sequence comes from Verrucomicrobiota bacterium, assembly GCA_003219335.1. Taxonomy (GTDB): domain Bacteria; phylum Verrucomicrobiota; class Verrucomicrobiia; order Chthoniobacterales; family UBA10450; genus Udaeobacter. Next base: position 5,144 of record QHOF01000153.1, read on the forward strand.
TGATGGCGATCTCGTCGATCCCGTTGATCATCCCGGCGTAACGCGTGGCCACGGCATCAAACCAGCCGCACCGGCGTTTGCGCCCGGTTGTGGCGCCAAATTCGCGGCCGAGACTATGAAGCATTTGTGCCAAGTGCGCGTCTTCTGTAGGCAACGCTCCATCGCCTACGCGCGTCGAATACGCCTTCATCACGCCCACCACGCGGTCCATCCGATGCGGCGGCACGCCAGTGCCCGTGCATGCGCCGCCTGCTGTCGTATTGGAAGAAGTCACGTAAGGATACGTGCCGTGGTCGATATCGAGGAATGTTCCCTGCGCGCCTTCGAACAATATTTTTTTGCCTCGCTCCATGGCACGATGGAGATAGACCACCGCGTTCGCTACGTATGGCCGCAATTTTTCGCCGGCGGCCAGGTAGCTTTCGTTGACTTCCCGAAAACTGATCGGCTTTGCACCGAGCGTCTGAAGGATCCTGTTGTTCTCAATAATCTTCGCCTGTAGTTTTTTGGAGAACACAATCGGCTGCATCAGATCGGACATGCGCAGGCCCGTGCGCGCTGCTTTGTCGCCATAAGCCGGCCCGATCCCGCGTTTGGTCGTTCCAATCCGGCCTCGGCGCAGCTCGCGCTGCTCATCGAGGATGCGGTGGTAAGGCAGGACAAGATGAGCGCAATCGCTAATGAGCAGTTTCTTGTCTATTTTGATTCCCAATTGGCGCAAACCGTCCATCTCGGCGACCAGCGTGACAGGATCGATCACAACGCCGTTTCCAATGACGCAAATTTTGCCGCGCCGGAGAATTCCGGACGGGATTAGATGGAGCACGTATTTGACGCCGCGATGGATGACCGTGTGCCCAGCGTTGTTGCCGCCCTGGCTGCGGACGACGATGTCGCTTTTGGCGGTAAGCACGTCGATGATCTTACCCTTGCCTTCGTCGCCCCACTGCATCCCGATTAAAATTGTGTTCGCCATTGAAATCAGAAATGGGCAAAAAATTTTCCCGATGCATCCGGCAGGACACAATCGGGACTACCTACAGATGATACGTTTGCAAGGCCGCCGCGCAAGAAATTTTGCGCAGCCCGCCCCCTCTTACTCTTGTTCTTGCTCATGCTCTTACTCTTGAGAACGGGTGTAAAGGAAGAGGAAGAGCACGAGCACGAGAAAGAGTTGAGGAAATTACGGCGCGGGAGTTTGCTCGAAGCGAGCTCCCACTCCCTTTGCCGAGGGCGTAGCGCTCGGCTGCTCTCTTCCAGATTCAATCATGGTCGGCCGGACCGGGCCGATCGCCTCCAGCTTTGTACCTCGTGGCTTGGAAGGGCGCGGCGTGCTTCTTTGCTCTATCAGTGTTTCCCTTTTCACTGGCTTGGCGGTTTCAAATACAGGCGGGGTTTCAGTTGCCGTGGGCTCCGCATCAGATCCGCGTGTTCTCGCCTGGTGTGAAGGACCTCGGTTCTCCAATCCCTCGGCAGCAAGCGCTCCGGCCTCTCGCATTTGCTCAATCGTGGGCGCCTTGGAAGCGGATTTCTTCGTGCGCGATTTGGGTTTCGCTGGCGCCGGTGTAGGCGATTCCGAAGGAACTTGCTCGGAAGGCGCCTTTGGTTGCTTGGTAGCCGCCGGCTTGGTTTCACGCGCAACGATGACTTCCTGCGCATGCATCTGCCCAATAAGGAGGAGGCTGCAAAATGCGGCCCAGAAAAGACCCTTCAGCATTAACCGGCGAAACCGCAACCAAACTAGCGTCCCGACAAGTCGGGACTGTATCGCGGGTTTCCAAACCCGCAGGTTGCGCCGGCTTGCACAGCCTGCCGATTTATCCCGCGACGCGGGAGGCGACACAGTAGGTCCGCCACGGCGGATTCGTCTGGTGGCGAATTTTGAAACCTGTGTTACAGCGCCCCGGCCCATTGGCAAGCCCGCATTCATCAGCCCTGCCGCGTTCAACCAGTCGGAGAGCGCGCGACTTGGATTACCGGCAACGGAAAGCGAAGGCGTAATTCGTTTTCCAGATAAATTTCCACGTGATGCAATCCATATTGCTGAAACTGCACGCCGCCAAAATAATGCACGTTGGTCGCGTGGC
>QHOF01000154.1 GCA_003219335.1 Verrucomicrobiota bacterium
TTCGTGTCGATGCTGCACGACGGCCGCGCGCTCCGGCAGTTCCTTTGTTTCGCCGGCCTGCAAAAACATGTGACCGATGCTCCATGCGTCGAGCGCGGAGTTGAACGCCGCTTCAAAAGTGGCATCCAGCGCATGCTGAGCCTTGAGAAAAGCTTCCATCAGTTCTCTCGATTGCTGCGTCCCGCTGAGCACGGCGAAATCCTGCTGCGCGCGTGCGTGGGTCGCGCCATTGGTTGTAATTTCGCCGTCGTACTCCACTCGTAAAAACAAATCTTCTTCCGGGCGTTCTCCCACTTCGGCAAAGAGCATCCGCGCCAGATAAGGCGGGCCATAAACCTGTTCAAACGCGCTTTTCATTACAGGGCTAAGCGAATAATGCACCAGCCGCCGCAGTGAAACGTCCGTAGCCGAGCGAGTGAAACCCTCTGTGCTGGCCAGTTCAATCGCCGCCATCCGCAACCGCTCGATGTCTCCGGGGTGTCCGATCGCTCCCATCGCAATGCGATCGTATATCTCGAAAATTTTCTGCCGCGTCTGGCCGACGGTGAGAAACAGAATGCCGTCGCGAAATCCGAGCGCTGCGATCGGACTGCCTGGAGCGAGCTGCGATTCGACGTATTCGCGGCGGTTGGCGATCGCTTCGACCCAACGATACGGTTCTTCGATCATGCAACCGTTTCCTTGAACACGGCACCGATTTTCTTCTCCGGCAAAGTGGTGATGCCTTCGCGCGACACAATCTTGATGAGCGGATAAATTTTTCCACTGCGGTCCACGCCCCCGGTAGCGGTATCGGATTCCGCAGCAGTATCGAGAGCGCGCAATGCGATCGACACCGCCTCGTCTTCACTCAACTTGTGCAGCGGCTTCGCGCCCCAATGATTTTCGTAATAAAGAATGCCGCGCACGGTGAGCGACCCCGATCCGGTCGCAGCGTAATCGGTCGCTTCAAATTGCGCGCCCATGGCATCGTAAAAATAAAGACGCGCTTCGGGTTTCGAATTTCCATCGTACGTGGCAAAGATCGGCACCACGACGCCCACGCCTTGCATGACGAAACCAAAATTATCTCGCAGCAATTTGGACAGAGCGCGCACTTTTCCATCCACACTCATCTCTTGGAGTTGAGTTCGTCGAAAGTATTGGAGCGAGTGCTCCAGCACGCGCGCCATTTCCCAGGCCGTTGCCGGCACGCCAGCGATGGCCATGATCGAATGCCGATCGATCTCCAAAACTTTGTCGGCGCGATCATAGACCACGGTGTTGCCTGCGGTCGCGCGCCGATCGCCCGCTACCAGCACGCCGCCGGAAAATTTGAAAGCGAGAATTGTCGTTGCCTCGGTCTGCTCCCAGGTTTTTTGTGCCATCCCAGCCTGCGACATCGGAGCAATGGCTGGCGGACCGAGCAGACCTTTGCGTCGCAGCAATGCCGGGAAATCGCCGGCTGCGCCAGAAGAATTCTGGTCAAACGCCACCGGTGCGCGTTCCATTATTGACCCGTGCGCTGGCGATAGCGCTTGGATTGGTTGGGATCGACCTTGCGCATTTTTTTTAGGAGGTCCTTTGTGTCCGGTCGCGAAACGTCCGGCGAACGCGGGCCTCCGCCATCGCCTTGCTTTGGTCCCCAGGGAGCCGGTTCCACCGGCTTTTGAATGCGCTCAGGCATGAAAAAATCTAGGAGCAAATATTGGAAAGGCAAGCCGGGGCAGCAAATGACGAAGCACGAATGACGAAACAAGCACGAAATCCAAAAACCGAGTTGATACATCCGGTCTTCATGCGAGCCGTGGCGAAAAACAGTAGCGCAGGTTTCTAAACCTGCTGTGTCGCCGATTTCGAAATCGGCAGGAGGTTCTCGTTTCTCGGCGCGTGGAATCGCCGAGCATCAAGCTTGTTTCGAATTTCGAGATTCGGATTTCGGATTTTGATGATGCTTGCCAGAGAAATCGGACAATGGCAAAGTTTCGCCCCGATGAAATTGGGTGCCATTTTTGCTATAGCATTCGCCTTCGCACTGTGGACTGCTTCTGCGCAGACGCCGGAGCCGGAGCCCACAAAATCAGCTGACGCCGCTCAACTGGAAGCGCTGGCAAAAAAGATAGACGAACAAAACACCAAGATCGATGCGCTTTCTCAGGAAATCCTCAAGCTGGAACAACAAGTCTCACACATCCGGCCAGGGATCATGATCGGAGAAAGCACGCCTTCGTCGGCAAACGCTGCGGCTCCAGCCGCGTCTCCCTCACATCCGCCCGGCGCGAACACGCACATCGTCGCGCGCGGCGAGACCCTGACGGCCATCGCCAAAACGTACAAGGTGAGCGTGGATGAATTACAAAAAGCCAACCACATCGAAGATGGCCGTAAATTGCAGGCCGGCCAAACCATCACCATTCCGATGTCTGGCACGCCGACGCCAACGCCCGCCGAATAGTGGAATTGTGCTTAGACCGGCAGTTGCTCTTCTCTCTCCAGAGTTTGCGAGGTAACGATTTCCGCCTGCGGCTCTGTCTCGCGCAATGGCGAAGCCTCGAGCAGACTTTGCCGGCATAGCCGCGCATACTTTCCGTCCAGCGCCAGCAATTCCTCGTGCGTGCCGCGCTCGATAATTCGGCCGCGATCGAGCACCAGAATTTGGTCCGCGTGCACAATGGTCGAAAGCCGGTGCGCAATCACAATCGACGTCCGATTCGCCATCAGATGTTCCAGCGCCTCCTGAATCAATCGTTCCGTCGCGGTGTCCACGCTGGCAGTCGCTTCATCGAGAATTAAAATCGGTGGATCCTTGAGGAGAGCGCGTGCGATCGAGAGCCGCTGTTTCTCGCCCACGCTCAACTTCACGCCGCGCTCGCCGACCACGCTTTTCAATTCGTCCGGCAAACGCTCGATAAATTCTCGCGCATTCGCCGCGTCCACCGCGCGCCATAACTCCGCATCTGTAGCGGTCGGTTTTCCCATCAAAAGATTTTCGCGAATAGGTCCGTTGAACAGGAAGCTCTCCTGAGTTACCACGCCGATCGCTTCGCGCAATGTGCGCAGCCCGTACTCGCGAATCGGTCTGTCATCGACATAAATCTGGCCACTGCTGAATTCGTAGAACCGCACCAGCAAATTCACCAGCGTCGATTTTCCCGCGCCAGTCGCGCCGACCAGCGCAACGGTCGAACCCGGCGGCGCATCAAACGAGACGTGCCTCAGTGCGGGCAATCCTTCGACATAACTGAAGCTCACGTCTTCGTATCGAATGTCGCCGAGAATTCGTGCATTACCTTGTAGCGCAGGTTTCCAAACCTGCTGTGTCGCCGATTTCCAAATCGGCCGCGCGGCGGCAGCGGGTTTTGAAACCCGCGACACAGCAGACTCGGAGGTCTGCGCTACGGCTCCCCGCTCAGCTGGTTCGTCAAGAATCTCAAACACGCGTTCACCCGCCGCGCGCCCGGCCTGGACAAGTTGATTGAGCTGATGCAACCGGCTGATCGGATCGTAAAGAAATGCCGTCAACAGGAGAAAGGCGACCAAATCACCGATCTGCATCGCGCCTGTCAATGCTGCGTGACCGCCAAACCCGAGAATGAGCAGTGCGCCGATCGCTTCAAACATCGACATCGACGGCGAGTAAATCGCCCAGACCCGCATGACGATAAGTGTGGCGTGCCGCAACTGGTCGCTTGCCCGATTAAAACGCCCGTGTTCTTCTCTCTCGCGGACGAAGCTTTTGATCTGACGAACCCCGGAAAGATTGTCATGCAGAAGCGCGTTCATGGCCGAAGCAGCTCGGCGTTGCAAACGATACCGGCGATGTGCGGTCAGCGTGTAAGTGAGCGCGCCCGCGATGAGCAACGGAAACGGCGTCAATGCGAGCAGCGCGAGCGTTGCATTTAAATAAAACATCACTGCCAGCACGATCACGATCTGCAAAACGGCGACCACGCCTTGCTCGATCCCGTCAATCAGGACGCGCTCGACCGAGTTCACGTCCTCGATCACCCGTGTCATCAGATCGCCCGTGGCGCGGTTATCGAACCAGCGCAACGGCAACAATTGAATGTGCGAATACAGATCGCTCCGCAGATCGAAGATCACTTTTTGCTCGAACGTGTTGTTCAGCACAATCCGCAGCGCATTGAAAGCGTGCTGAAGCAGAAACGCGACCGACGCCAGTAAAATCAGCGGCAACAATTTGTCCGGACGATTTGCGCGCACCACGTCGTCGATGATCCATTTCGTCACGCCCGGGAAAACGATCACCATCAGCGTGCTCAGGACCGCACATGTCAGCGTGCCAGCAGCCATCCACGGATATCGCTTCAGATAAGCAAACACGCGCCAGATCGTTCTCATTCAGGCGAAATCTTACCAGAAGCCGCGAATCACGCGAACGCCCCCCGCCGCGCTTGCTCTCCTATTCGTGTTTATTCGTGTCGATTCGTGGTTAGAATCCGTCGATGACCAACGAATCAGACCCGTTCTCCGACGAAATTCACATCGAGCAGCTTGACGTTTCCACTCGTATTGGAGTCCCTGAAGCAGAGCGTGCCGCTCCGCAGCGATTAGCTGTGAGCATTTCTTTCTGGCCATATCGCGGACTGCACGATGTGGCCGACAGGATCGAAAACACAGTCAATTACTCGATTGTTGCCGAAGAAACGAAAAATTTCGTGCGCGATCAATCTGTCAGTCTTATCGAGACGCTCGCCCACCGGCTCGCAGAGCATTTACTGAAAACTTTTCCGATTCAGAAGATCATGGTCGAAGTGCGGAAGTTCCCTCTATCGGACGCGAAGTACGTATCTGCGACTGTAACGCGCAATGCATCGGTCGGTTGACAATGCGCAAGCGAATTCCTCGCGCGCGAACTCGGCTTCTGGCACGCGAGCCAGAACAGCATCGACGCAGTCAGCGATCGCGATTTCGTATGCGAATTCCTATTTTGCCTCGCCATGATCGGCCTGCATCTTTCCCGCCTGAGCGAAGACTTGATCATCTGGAGCACAAGCGAATGAGCCATTTTCCAGCGGCTCGAGCTTGATGCCGCAGAAGAAAAATCCCGACATGGCCGAGCTAACTCGCGGCAAGACCGGCAGGCTCTACGGCAATCTGATGTCGATGCTGACCACAATGAAAGCGCTTCCCTCATCCTACAACCGCGATATGCAGGAGGATAAGGAAGCGCTTTTTGATTCGGTGGATACGATTAAGAACGCGCTGGAACTTTTTGCGGCGATGCTGCGGGAATTGAAAATCAATCGCGAACGAATGGAAGCTGCTGCAACCGATCCGAATCTTTTCGCGACCGATCTGGCGGAGTACCTGGTGAAAAGGGAATGCCATTTCGCAAGGCGCACGCGCTCGTCGGCAAACTGGTTGCGGAATGCGCGGCCAGGGGAACCGCGCTAAATCAGCTGCCATTCGAGCAACTGAAAAAGCGCTCACGATCATTCGACGCTGAGCGTTCGTCGTTCCCTTTCGCAGCGGCAGGCGACCGGTGCGCCCTCGCCGAGAAATATCGCGACGCAGATCAAGGGGTGGCACGCGAAGTTGACGTGATGCAGGCAATCGTGCCTGCAAGGCTCTGGAGCGCAGACGGGATTGTCTGCGTCACGGCGCGATTGCCTGCATCACTCGCGGCCTCTACACTTCCCGGGTGAAAGAGCGAGCGTGGGAAACGATTTCCAGCGAACGGCACTTCTCGAACGCCCATCTGGCAGTTGTGACCGATCGAGTGCGAACACCGGCGCGCAGCGAGCCGCGCACATGGACAATCGTGCATCGCAAAGCGGCCGTCATTGTTGCGCCGATGACGCGCGACGGCAAAATCGTCCTGATTCACCAGGAACGCATCCCGATCTGCGAAGCGATCTGGGAAATGCCATCCGGTCAGATTGATAATGCTGGCGAGCGCGCGCGGGAAACGATCGAACAAGTCGCATTACGCGAACTCAGAGAAGAGGCCGGTTACGAGCTGGCCAAGAACGGCGAGCTCATCCCGCTCGGCCATTACTTTAGCTCGCCCGGGTTTACAGACGAACGCGGCCACTTCTTTCTCGCGCGCCCGGTGATCCCGTGCCCGGATTATATGCGCGACGAATCGGAATCGATTCTAGACTGCCGTCTGTTCACGATTTCAGAAATTCGCCGCATGATCGCCGAGAACGAGATTCGCGACGCAAACACCCTGAGCCTGTTGGCGCGGCTTTGGGCGCGCGGTATTCTGCCTGCTGAAAAGCCCGCGAATTCATGCGAATAGGAGGCGGCAATCGAGCTGAGCGGCAACAACCCCAAATCGCCAAGCCATCCCGGCCGTAAGATCAAACTAGCTTTTCCGATCTGCCCTTCTGATTTATTCGTGTCATTCGCGTGATTCGCGGGCTGATCCAAAATGGTTGGCCAAAGATCCCGCTAAATCGATCATCAACCCATGGCGCTGCGAGACATTTTTAAATTTCGCGACCTGCCGGAGAGCGAAACGTCCAAGCCGTTTCTCGAGCATCTGGAAGATCTGCGCTGGATGATCGTGAAGATGGCGATCACGCTCGGGATCGCGATGGTTGTTTGCTTCGCGTTCCGCGCGACGCTGGTGCGCATCTTGCAGGCGCCGTTGCGCGATATCGGTTCGCAAATCGGCACGCTCAAAGCGCTCGGCATCACGGATTCAATCGTGATCTCATTTCATCTGGCGTTTTACGCAGGGATTGTTATCTCCTTTCCGCTTCTCCTGTATTTTATCGCGGAATTTGTTTTACCGGCGCTCACTGCCGTGGAGAGACGGTTTTTGTTTCCAGCAATCGCCGTCAGTTTCGGACTGTTTCTACTTGGAGTGTTGGTTTGTTATTTTTGGTTGCTACCGAAAACGATTCTCTTTTTCTTTCGCGACACCGAATCGCTCGGCTGGGCGCCCACGTGGACAGTGCAGCAATATTATTCATTCGTGACGCGGTTCACGATCGCCTTCGGCCTGGCTTTCGAATTGCCGGTGGTCGTCCTCGCTCTGGTCCGGTTTGGATTAGTCACTTACAAATTCATGGCGCGCACTCGGGTGTACGCGATCGTGCTCATCTTTGTTCTGGCGACCATCATCACGCCCACGCCAGACATTCTGACCTTGATCGCGCTGGCGATTCCAATGTGTCTGCTCTACGAAAGCTGCATCTGGATCGCGTGGTCAATGGAACGCCGCGCACAGAAACAGATCGCCAGTTAATCGCGTGCACCATCCGATTCACGAGTTTCTGTTCGGCGCGTTTGCGTTTGTGCTCGGCGCGGCGGTCGGCTCGTTTTTGAACGTCTGCATTTATCGCTGGCCTGTTGATCTTTCGATTAACCGGCCGCGTCGCTCGTTCTGCCCGAACTGCAAGCAACCGATTCCCTGGCATCAAAATCTGCCGCTGATCAGCTGGGTCGCGCTTGGCGGCCGCTGCGCAAATTGCGGCGCGAAAATTTCATTCCGCTATTTCGCAGTGGAACTGGTTACCGCGCTTCTCTTCCTTGCGATCTGGCAAAGTTTCCCATGGCAGATCGCGATCGCTTACTGGATTTTTGTTTCGTTC
>QHOF01000183.1:0-13771 GCA_003219335.1 Verrucomicrobiota bacterium
CTCCGGCTGAATCGTCAGCGTCGAGGCCACAAGGTTGGTCGTTTCCTTGGGTTGAACGTCGATTTTGAACTCGCCTTTACCGGTTTCCTCCACCTTGGTTTGAAAATCAGGACTCGATGACGTGACCTTGATATGCTTCACGGTAAACTCCTTGCCCGCTTTCACCGAGATCGTCTTTGGCTCCGGCTTTTCGCCCTGCTTCCAAAAGACAAACATCGGGCTAATCTCCAGTTGCTGCGGGATCACGGCCTTGAGCGTCAGCACAGTTTTTGGATTTGTCTGCTCGTCGGTTTCCACCCGGTTTCCACCGTCACGGTTTTGATCTGAGTGCCGGTGCGGTCGCCGATGTTGAATGTGGCTGTGATCTCGCCCTTTTCTCCGGGCGGCACTTCGTCCTTCTGTGATTGCGCAGTGGTGCAACCGCAGGAGGCGTGAACAGACTTGAAGTGCACCGGCGTTTTCCCGGGGTTCTGGTATTTGAAATGGCCGACCGCCTGTTTATCGGTGGCAGTCGGATGCAACTCGACGGACGTCTGCTCCCATTTCAATTCGGCGCGCGCGCTGAGACAGGTGATGATCGACAGGGTAAAAGTAAGGATTTGTGTTTTCATTTTTTGGAGTAGAAGCGCGTAATATAATCAGTAACCGCTTCTCGCCAAGCGCGAGGTGGCGTGCTGGTCAGGTGCGTGTATCTGGCCGTGGAAAGCACGGAGTAAACGGGCCGGCGCGCTACCCAGTCTTTCATCTCCTCCAATTTTAGCGCGCCGACGGTCTTTGCTTTTAGAGGAAGACCAGCTTCGTGACAACAATCCAGCGCCCATTGCGCGTATTCCTGCCAAGTGCATTCGCCGGCATTGGCGAAATGCAAAATGCCACCGTAATCGCTTACGCTGTAGCCGGGATCGGTGATCCCGGTGGGAATGCCGGAGCCACGGCCGGCGGTCGTGCGTGAGCCGTGACCATCGGTCTCGGCTACCGCAACGCCCGTGAAAAAACGCGGGAGCATCTCGGCGATATCGCGCGTGTACGTCGGCGTGGAAAATTTGTCCGCGATTGCATCGACTTGCCGCTCTTCCCGCGCTCGCTTGATGATTGCGTCAATAAAGCTCGGCCGATCGGGACCAAAGACCCACGAGACGCGCACGATTAGATGCCGAGGTACTGGGTTGTCTGTATGGGACGGCGTTGCCGTCCCGGGGAAGCCATCGGTTTCCCTGACAGCGGCGAGCACATTTTTTTCTCCGGCCAGTTTCGATTCGCCATAGACGCTGATCGGATTCGCTTCGTCTTCTTCGGTGTACGGTTCGGGTTTCTCGCCATCGAACACGTAATCGGTGCTGAAGTGAATCAGCTTCGCGTTCTTCTCGCTGCAGATGCTTGCGAGAACGCCCGGCGCTTCGGCGTTAATCAAAAAAGCGCGGTCGCGCTGGGTCTCGCAAAGATCCACATTCGTGAACGCCGCAGCGTTGATCAACACGTCGAAATTCGTCGCGTTCAGTTTCTCGCGCAGATCGTCCAAATTCGACAGATCAAGCTGGGCGTGATTAAAGCCGGAAACGTCGAATTTGTCCTGATATTCCCGCATGAGCGCCGCGCCGAGTCGCCCGCCCGCGCCAACAATCACAATTTTCATCAAGCGTTGCAGGATTAAAACGTTGAAGCGTTAAAGCGGGAACAGAAACGACAGCCTGCACTCCGTTTTAACTTTTCAACGCTTTAACCAATCAACGTGAGCAAAGCTCAATCGCTCAGCTCGACGTTCCAGTAAGCGAGATCAACAAAGTGTTTCCAGAGATCGTGTTGCGGTCCGGAAAACGTGATCTGCACAAACGGCCGCCATTTTGGCCGCTTCGGTTTGCGGATTAAGCTCACGTGCGCTTCGCGCGGAAGGCGGTTGCCCTTGCGCGTATTGCAGGCGATGCACGAGCAAACCACGTTCTCCCATGTCGTGGTCCCGCCCCGGTCGCGCGGCACGACATGATCGAGATTCAGTTCGCTGCGATCGAAAACCTGTCCGCAATACTGGCATGTGTTCTTGTCGCGCTCAAAAACGTTATGCCGGGTGAATTTCACTTCTTTCTTTGGAAGCCGGTCAAAAACTAAAAGGACAATCACCCGGGGAATACGAATCTTAAACGAAATCGTGGTGACCACTTCATGGTCCGGCGCATTTTCCGACAAATCGCGCCAGCTCTCGAAATCGTGCGTCATGAAATTGTTCGCCTCATCGGACGAGACAATATGGGCGTGCCCCGCATATACCAGGGAAAAGGCCCGGCGGGCGGTGCAGATGTTCACCGCCTGCCAAAGCCGGTTGAGCACCAGAACCTGACTGTTTAACAGCGTATGCAAATCTCTGTTGGTAACCGCGGTGTTATCCGCCTTTTACGGACTTCTCGCGTAAATTTGCGCGACGGTACCACTGGCATTTTTGGCTGTCAACGTGACGGAACACAGCCGAACCGGCAGTTCACGTGATTCACCGGTTCAAGGCGAGCCGGATGAACAGATTGTAAATTCGTGTTCATTCGTGTCCATTCGTGGCTAAATGAGAGCGCAGTTTCCAGTCGAGCAGACAGAGTCCGGAGAATTTCAGCGGCAGGAAGACGCGTTTCGCGAATGGATCTCGAATGACGGATCGACACCCTACCTGGCCGAGGCGGGCCGGTATCATCTGTACGTCTCGCTGGCCTGTCCGTGGGCGAGTCGCACCGTCATTTTCCGGAAGCTAAAGAGGCTTGAAGAAGCAATCGGCATGACCGTTCTCGATCCGATTCGAGACGATAGAGGTTGGGCATTTCGCGATCCGTCCGGAAAAATTCCGCTGGGCGCGCCGTTTGACTCCACCGATCCGGTCAACGGCTTCCATTTCCTGAGCGAAGCGTACAAAGCCACCGATCCGGACTACGAAGCTCGTGTGACTGTGCCCGTGCTCTGGGATAAGCAGACGAAGCGGATTGTGAACAATTGTGAGGATGACATCTGCCGCATGTTCAATGACGTCTTTAACGATTTCGCTCGAAATAAGGACGTCGATTTTTTCCCGAAAGAGACCGAAGCCAAGCACGCGAAGCTCTGCGATTTACTTTACGACAAGGTAAACAACGGGGTTTACAAAGCCGGATTCGCTACGCGTCAACGGCCGTACGAGATTGCCTGCAGCAAACTTTTCGAAGCGCTCGACGAACTCGAAAGGCGTCTGTCAAAAAATCGATATTTGTTCGGCAACCGCATCGTTGAGGCGGACTGGCAATTGTTCTGCACGCTGGTCCGGTTCGACGCGGTTTACCACGGACACTTCAAGTGCAATCTGCGCCGCATTATCGATTATCCGAATTTACAGGGTTATCTGATGGACTTGTATCAGCAACCCGGCATCGCTGACACGGTGAGCATCGATCATATAAAGCGTCATTACTACATGACGCACACGGAAATTAATCCGACCCGCATCGTGCCGCTTGGTCCACTAATTGACCTGGCTGCGCCGCATGGACGCGAGAAAATGAGCTGAGACTCACGGCGTCTGATACAGACGCCCTACAATAAATTTAGGATTCGGGCGGCATCCATGAATCGTAGGGCGTTTGTATCAAACGCTGGCAAATTGCCTTTGCCAGCGCAGCAATTCTTCATACAGTCGTGCGCTTCAACGCGAAGTGATTATGACTCTTCTCGCCTTAAGCATTCTCAATTTAGGCGTGCCATTCTCGATGGTGTGCGCGGCTATTGGGCTTGTTGCAGCGTTCCTTTTGATCGCGGCGGTCATCCGGTCGCCGTCGGGGACCGAACGGATGCGAGAGATCTCGGCCGCTGTGCAAGAGGGCGCCAAAGCCTATTTGAATCGGCAAGTCAAGACGATCAGCGCAATTGCCGTCGTCATTTTCCTTTTGCTCTTCTTTTTCAAAGATCACCCGACGGCAATTGGCTTTGTGATCGGCGCTTTCTGCTCGCTGGCGGCAGGCTTCATCGGCATGCGCGTGGCCGTGCTGGCGAATGTCCGCACGGCGCAGGCCGCCACTGTCTCGCGGCTCAATGCATTGCGCATGGGATTCAACGGTGGCTCGGTGACTGGGCTGCTTGTGGTCGGGCTGGCGTTGCTTTCGGTGTCGATCTTTTACACGATCGCGGCGAAGCTGATCGGAAGTGACGCAGCGATCCGCAGCCTGGTTGGACTCGCGCTGGGCGGGAGCCTCATTAGTGTCTTCGCGCGATTGGGCGGCGGCATTTACACAAAAGCCGCTGACGTGGGCGCCGATCTGGTCGGCAAAATCGAAAAGGGCCTCGAAGAAGATGATCCGCGCAACCCGGCGGTGATCGCAGACAACGTCGGAGACAACGTAGGCGATTGCGCAGGAATGGCGGCGGACGTTTTTGAAACGTACGCTGTCAGTCTGGTCGGCGCGATTCTGGCGGGGCTGCTGACACTTGCTGGGAACCCGGCAGCCATCGTTTACCCGTTTGTGCTTGGTGGAATTTCCGTGCTGGGAGCGATCTGCGGAGTTGTATTCGTGAATGTCGCGCGCGGCAGGCCGGCGGCCGTGTTAATGGGCGGGGTGATGATTAACGCGCTGGTCTCCGCAATCCTTTTCTGGCCAGCCACGCGTGACCTCTTCCCCGGCGGCGTAACCGTTGGGGGCGTGTTGCGCTCACCGGCGCACCTTTATTTTGCTTCGCTCGTGGGTCTCATCATGACTGCGCTCATCGTCGCGCTCACGAATTACTACACTTCTTCTAACTTCCGACCGGTCCAAAAAATTGCGTACGCATCGGAGACTGGCCACGCCACGAATATCATTGCGGGCCTTGCAGCGGGAGAACACGCCACGGCGTTGCCTGTGCTCTGCATCGGGCTGGCGATCCTGGTAACTTTTCATTTTGCCGGGCTGTATGGAATCGCGATCGCGGTGATTGGCCGGCATCATCATCTCGCTCGATTCATTTGGGCCGATCACCGATAACGCAGGCGGCGTGGCAGTGATGGCCCGCATGCCCAAGGAAGTTCGCGTGGTAACAGATGAGCTCGACGCCGTTGGCAACACCATGAAAGCCGTGACCAAAGGTTACGCCATCGCTTCGGCGGGATTGGCAGCGCTGGTTTTGTTCGGATCGTACGTTGAAGAGTTGCGCGGGCATATCACGCGTCGCGGTGAGGTGTTTACGTTTCAATTCTCGCTGAGCGAACCGAAAGTAATCATCGGCCTTTTCATCGGTGGCCTGCTGCCGTTTGTCTTTACGGCCTTCAGCATGGACGCGGTAGGCAAGGCGGCTGGCGCCGTGGTGCGCGAGGTGCGGCGGCAATTGCAGGCGAAACCGGGAATTTTGACTGGCCAGGACAGGCCCGAATATGGGACTTGCGTTGACATCGTAACAAAAGCGGCCTTACGAGAGATGATTGTTCCGGCATTGTTGCCGTTGGTTGCAGTGATCCTGGTCGCTGTGATCAAGCCGCTAGGCGCAGTCGTGCTCGGCGGCCTACTGGTCGGCACAATCGTCACCGGATTATTCATCGCGATCGCAATGACATCCGGCGGCGCCGCATGGGACAACGCGAAGAAATTTATCGAGGAAGGCAACCTCGGCGGCAAAGGCTCGTTCGCACACGCCGCAGCAGTCACGGGCGATACCGTGGGCGATCCTTACAAGGACACTGCCGGACCGGCGATCAATCCTATGATCAAAGTCGTCAATATTCTGGCGATTTTAATCATCCCGATTTTCTTCTAGCTACGGACGATTGACTCCGAAAGTTTCCGGAGTTGACTCCGAAATCTTCGCGCGGCGGGTCCGTCCGCCTGCGCTGCGCTTGACGTTGAAAGCGCAACGTCCAACATCCCAGCATCCAATGAATTCGCGCCTACAGGCTTTGTTGCTCGTGCTCGCCGTCTGGGCAGTCGTTTATCTTCCGGCGCTGGGTTCACTCGCCGTTAAAGGAGAGGAAGGGCGACGTATTTTGCCCGCAATCCGAATGCTCGAGACGGGCGATTACGTTGTTCCGCAAGTCGGCAGCAACCCTTATTTTCGCAAGCCGCCACTGGTGAACTGGCTTGTGGCGGTGTCCTTTAAAATTTTCGGGGCGCGTAATGAATGGACAGCGCGTCTGCCTTCGGCGGTTGCCGTGCTGGCAGTGGCAATCGCGTTCGTGACGGTTGTGCGGGCAAGCCTTGGACCTCGTGGATCGTTGGTCGCCGCGCTGATCTGGCTGACGAATATCGGAATGATAGAGAAAGGCCGGCTGATCGAGATCGAAGGACTCTACGTTTCGCTTTCGGGCCTTGCCATCATTTTTTGGTTGAGCTTCTGGAATCAGAACAAATCCGCGTGGCTGATTTGGGTTCCAGCGTCGATTTTTCTCGGGCTGGGCATGCTGGCCAAGGGCCCGACGCACCTGTTATTTTTCTATGGCATTGTGCTGGCTGTTCTTTGGCAAACGAGGAATTGGCGGCTTTTGTTTCACCCTGCGCATTTGGTCGCACTCGCAATCATGCTAGGCATTTTTTCCGCCTGGGCTGTTCCATTTGCCAGGGCCATGACCATACAGCAGACGATCCACAATTGGTCGATTCAATTCAGTGGCCGGTTGAAGGGCACCGAATTTCATTTTTTGAGCTGGGTCCTAAATATCCCTCGGGCCCTGATCTATTTCCTGCCCTGGCTCATTTTGTTGCCGTTTGTGCGATTTTCAAAATTTCAGGACGACAAACAGCGGCAACTCGCTCGTGCTCTTGGCTGGGGGATGGCGGTGCCGTTTCTTGTGGTAAATCTTGTGCCGGGGGCGGTTGCTCGCTATAGCATGCCGTACTTGGTACCGGCGTCATGGCTTTTGGCGATGAGTTATGCCGGCGATGCGTTGCAGATGCCTAACAAAATTCCTCTGATGAACGAACGCGCCCTGGCCAGGGTGATCACGGCTTTCGTGGGGCTCGGGCTTGTAATCGGCGGAATCGGCTATCCGGTGACCGCGCTTGCTTTACGGAACAGACAGCGGGTAACAGTTGCCGCCTCTGCGCTTAACGCGGCTCTGCCGCCCGACGAGACCGTGTATGTGGTGGATCCGCGCTATGTGCCGGTCCTTTTCTATTTGAAGACGCCGCTGGAGTATGTGAGCACCATTGAGAAGCTGCCGGCCGATACACATTATTTCCTCGTTCGTGCTCGCGATGAAAAGGAAGCAGCGACAACGCAAAAGTGGGTGCCGCGTAAAGCGCGTCCGATCGCTCGTGCAACGGATTACACCAAACGTGAGATGATTCTCTTTGAGGTCGGGCCTTGAAGAGAGATCAAACAGCGCTCTCCACCGGCATTTGTTTAGCATGAGGAGCCGAAAAGTACCGACGTTGTTCCTGGCGACGCTGCTGTTGTGGTTTCTCTCTGTAATCGTTGTTTGCCTTCGCACGTATGCGCATCCCGGCTGGCATTCTGTCTTTCCGACGTACCGGGACGCGGGCGCAGGCTGGATTCACCAGGCACAGCTTTACGGAGCTCCGGGGGTATTCTTGTATAGTCCGCTGGTTGCCGCGCTTTTTTCGCCGTTTGCGCTTGTTTCCCAGAATGTAGGCGAAGTGCTCTGGAGGTTGCTCCTGGGGGTCGCCCTGCCGCTCGCCCTCTGGTTTAATGCGAGGACGCTGTTTGACTTCTCAAAGAAGGAATTCGCCTGGCTTTTCTTACTTATTCTGCCGTTGACGCTGAGTAGCTTGAACAACGGACAGGCCAATATCATCATCATAGTGCTTTTTCTCGTCGCTGCCGGCACCGCATCGCAAGCTCGCTGGATTATCAGTGCTTTTTGCGCCGGGTTCGCGGTTTACTGGAAAATATATCCGATCGCATTTGCCTTATTGCTCGCCGTCGTTTTCCCGAAGAAACTGATTTTTCGAATCCTTTTGACGCTGATCGGCCTGTTCGTTGTTTCGCTCTTATTTCAGAAGCCGTCTTACGTGCTGCAGCAGTATGGCGATTGGCTGGTGAATCTTGCCTCCGATCGCCGTCGAGCGCATGAATACTACGGGAAATGGCGCGACTTTTATTTATTGCTCCGCCTGCTAGGGATCCCGCTCTCCATCGTGTGGTGGCAGGTTGTGGAACTGATCGCCGGAGTCATCGCAGCCGCGATTTGCTTTGTGGGAACGATTCGGCGGTGGCCGAGGGCAACGCTGCTCTTTGGCGCCATGTCTCTGGCTATTGTGTGGATTCTGCTGTTTGGTCCCGCGACCGAAGCGGCTACTTACGTGCTGATCGCTGTTCCGTCAGCCTATTTATTGATTGCGGCGTGGTCTGACGCCTCACAGCAATCCTTGCAGATAACGAGCACCATCACCTATCTCGGCTTCGTTAGCGCGCAGATATTAAACTCCTGGTTTCGCATCAAAGAGGATGTTTATTTCCTCCGGGCGATTCAACCCTGCTTTGCTCTTTGTTTTTGCGCGGCGCTCTTTTTCTGGTGGAAACGAGAGTTGCGTAATGAAGCAGAGCAGCCTTGCAGCGCGAGCGAGAGATCAAAGATGCAGTGTTGAGTTCTGGCGCCGCCCGGCCCCCGGGCTCCTTGTGAGGTTGGCCACCGAAGAGGGATTGACAGACTCGCAAATCAGAATTGGTTAGCATACTAACCAATTTGATCCCCATGATGTCCGACGGCGACACACCTGAAAGCTTGGGTCATTTGCTCCACGGCACCGCTCGTGCGTGGCGGCAAAAGCTCGACGAACGTCTTAAGCCAATGGGTCTCAGCCAGGCCAAATGGCGGACGCTAATGCATCTGTCGATTGCGCAGGAAGCGCTCACGCAGGCCGAAATTGCAGCGCGACTGGGCGTGGAAGAGCCCACGGTCGTGACGTTATTGCATCGTTTGGAGCGGGAAGCCTGGATTACGCGCACAAATTCTCCGTACGACCGCCGCTGCAAAATGGTGCTGCTCGGCCGGCGCGCCCAGCGTGTGATCTCGCAGATCAATGCAACAGCCAACAAACTTCGGCACGAATTGTTAGCTGGTATTCCAGACTCTGATCTCCAAACGTGCATGAGAGTCCTGACGCGGATTCGGGAGCGAGCGGAGGAAGGCGAGCGACACCAGTCCATCACGCGTCAAGCTTCACCTCGTGTTTTCGTTGAGCAGAATGGCCAGACCAAACCGCGACATTCGATTCCAAGAAAAAGCGCAATTTCACGACGCGACGGAGGGGATTGAAATGAAACTTAACACGGGAGTGAGCGATGTTAAGACATTAGATCACGGCGCGCCCCAGCGCTCGAGGAGCTCTCAAATGAAACGCACCCGCGCTGCGAATCAGAGGATTCCTAAGTGGGCGTACTTGCTTTTCATCATTCTGGCAGCGTTTGTCTCTTACCGGATCCTTCAACACAGGGCCGCCGAAATTAAAACCGCTCAGGCGCCGGCGCGCCCGGTGACTGTAGCCAAAGCCATCACAAAGGATGTGCCCATTTACTTGGATGAGATCGGCACATGTGCAGCGTATGAGACCGTGCAGTTACAGGCGCAGGTGAGTGGCAAGATCATCTCGCGCCAGTTTCAAGACGGCTCGGACGTGAAGAAAGGAGATCCCCTTTTTACAATCGACCCGCGTCCGTATCAGGCTGTTCTCGACCAAGCAAAGGCGCAGGCCGCACTAGACCAGGTGACGCTGAAGCGACAAGAGGATCTTCGCGCGAGAAAGGTCATATCGCAGCAGGACTGAATGCACAGAAGTCGCAAGCAGCGGCGGAGGCTGCCCAGGTAAACCTCGACTATTGCTACATCAAGTCGCCCATCAACGGACGCGTCGGTCTCCGCAACGTTGACGTTGGAAACCTGGTTGGACCCTCGACTCCGCCACTCGTTACGATCCAGGGTTTGGATCCGATTTACACCGATTTCACTGTGGCAGAGAACGATCTGCCGCTTGTGCGAAAATATCTCGGCGGTCCAAACGTGAAAGTGAAAACATACCTGGCGGATGGCTCGATCACCCCTCGTATGGGTGATTTGTATTTTATCGACAACGCAGTGCAGCCCGGCTCGGGAACGGTGAAAGTCCGCGGGGTCACTGCGAATGCTGATCGCGCGCTGTGGCCGTCGGAATTTGTCTTGGTTCGTTTCATTCTGGACATGCTCAAGAATGCCACGCTTGTGCCGTCGCAGGCCGTCCAGGTTAGTCAGAGCGGGCCCTTCGTTTTTGTGGTAAAGCCTGACAATACTGTTGAGCTTCGGGCCGTGAAACCAGGTCAACTCCAGGATGGCGATCTTGTCGTGCTTGAGAACGGCGTGAAACCCGGCGAGACGGTTGTTGTTACCGGGCAGCTTGCGCTTTCGCCGGGAGCGAAAGTGGCGCCGCAACCGTATGCTGCTCAAACGCCTCAGCAGTCGGCCGGTTCAAAAGGCGCGATGTGACATGAACGACGCAGAAGAACACGACGGCGAACGTGAAGTAAAGGATAAGGATCGCCTGCGACCGACATCCTTCGCGAGAGATCAGCCGGAGCCGACGGCAAAGTTAGTTCCAGTCGAAGGCTCGGGACTCTCCGGGCCGTTTATTCGCCGGCCCGTGATGACCGTGATGACCGTGCTGCTGACGCTCTCCGTGATTGTCGCCGGTCTCGCGACTTACGGAAAACTTGCCGTCAACGATCTGCCCGCAGTGGATTATCCGGTTATTCAAGTTACCTGCTCGTATCCCGGCGCGGACCCCACGACGATGGCCAACAACATCGCCACGCCATTGGAGAAACAATTTTTGCAAATTCCCGGGCTCGACATCATCACCAGCACTAGCACGCAGAGCAACACGTCACTGACCTTGCAGTTCGTGCTCAGCAAAAGCATCACCGACGCCGCAACCGACGTGCAGGCCGCGATCCAACGTGCCACGGGGAAATTGCCAATCGATCTGCCGAGTCCGCCCACGTTCACCAAAACCAACCCGAACGACCAGGCCGTTTACTTGTTAGGCCTGATGTCAGACACGCTGACTGACTGGGACCTATATAAGTACGCGTCCACGGTTGTCGCACAGCGGATCAACATTCTGCCAGGTGTTTCGCAGGTGAACATTTACGGAGTGCAGGGCGCGATTCGAATCAAAGCCGATCCGTCGGCGCTGGCTGTGCGCGGTCTGACAATGGATGATCTGGCCAGCGCGATCAAAGCGGGCACAGTCTATTCCGGTGCAGGGCAATTCGACGGTGCGCATCGCACCTTTGTCCTTCAGCCCAATGGACAGATCGATAAGGCTGAGGGATATCGCAATCTGATCGTGGCGCGCAACCCGAACGGTTTGCCGGTTTACTTGCGCGACGTCGCTGATGTGTACCAGGGCGTTCAGGACGAACGCATCTCGCGCTTTTTCTGGATGCGCGGTTTTAAGCCGCCCGGTTCGGTGGTCGTGCTCGCGGTGTCACGGCAGGCGGGAGCAAATGCTGTGGAAGTGGCTAACTCCGTCAAGGCACTGTTCCCTGAGCTGCGCGCGAGCCTGCCGGGCTCGATCAAATTCACGCCGGTGTTCGACCGTTCGCAAACGATCGTCAATTCCGCGAACGAAGTGAAATGGACGCTGATGATCGCGTTCGTGTTGGTCGTGATGGTGATCTACGTGTTTCTCGGTCGCGCTACCGACACGCTGATTCCGGCTGTGGCGTTGCCGATGTCGTTGCTGCTGACCGTGGCCATGATGTACATGCTCAATTTCTCCATCAACAACCTGACTTTGATGGCGCTGACCCTGGCTATCGGATTCCTTGTCGATGACGCCATCGTGTTTTTGGAAAACGTGGTGCGCCGCGCCGAGCACGGTGAGTCGATCTTGAAAGCAACATTTAACAGTGCCGGCGAAATTTCGTTCACCATCCTATCGATGACGCTGTCGCTCGCCGCGGTTTTCATTCCGTTGGTTTTCATCCCTGGACTGCTTGGCCGAATCTTCCGCGAGTTTTCCGTCACGATCATCGTGGCCATTCTCGCTTCGGGGCTGGTGTCGTTGACTCTGACTCCATTGATGTGCGCGCGGATTCTTGGTGAGCGTAAGGCCGGCCATAGGCGCGCTTGGATGGAACGGCACACCAGTAATTTCATCAAACGCGTGATCGGTGCCTATGGCCGTGTGCTCGATAAGTTTCTCGATCGCGCGTGGCTAACCGTGCCGATCCTGATCATCTGCATTCTCGGTCTCTGGTTCTTCTTCACCCATCTGCCGTTCACGTTATTGCCGCCCGGCGACAGCGGTTTCATTCGCGGGGTGTTCATCGCACAGGAAGGTTCGTCGCCGGCCCAGATGCGAGCGTATCAAGCGGAGGTCAATAAGAAACTGCAAGCGGACCCGGCCGTCGGGCAATTCTTCACCCTCGCTGGTTTCTCGTCGCGCACGGCATTATCCCAGGGGCTACTGTTTCTTTTTCTGAAACCGCGCGGTGAACGTCCGCCTATCGATCAAATCATTTTGCGATTGCAAAAGTCGCTCGGCTCTATTCCTGGGATGACCGCGGTATTAACGCCCAGCCCGGTGCTGCAAATCAGTGTTGGTGCAACGAGTCAGACCCAGGGGCAGTACGCGTACACCATTAGCGGCATCGTGCCGGGGGATGTTTATGCCGTGGCCGATCAACTGATGGGAAAGCTGAAACAGTTTAAAGGCTTCGCCAGTGTCCGCTCTGATTACTACCACGATACGCCAAATCTTCGGATCGACATGAACCGGGATCGCGCTGCCACCTACGGCGTCTCTACTTCTGCAATCCAAAGCCTGTTGCGCAACGCTTACTCGCAAAACTACGTCTATCTCATCAAGGAACCCGACGACCAATACCAGGTCATTCTCGAAGTCCAAGACAAGAATCGGTCGCACCCCGGGGACCTGGACGATCTCTACGTCCGCAGCAGCACCAGCGGCAATTTCAGCGCGAGCGGCTCGGGCGGAGGAACCATAGCGACGACCACAGGCAACATGACGAACCTCGTGCCGCTGCGTGTGGTAACATCAACAAAAGAAGTCATCGGCCCGCAAGCTGTGAACCATTTGAATCAGTTCACAAGCGTTACGTTCAATTTCAACCTGTTGCCAAACGTCGCCATCGGCGATGCGACCAAGTTCATCGAGGACGCCTTCGCGCAAATCCATCCGCACTATCCAACTGTGCAGGGTATCTTCCAGGGAGAAACGCTCGTGTTCCAGCAACTGTTCCGTTCTCTACCTCTGCTGCTGCTCGCGGCGGTCTTTGTTATGTATGTAATTCTGGGAATTCTTTACGAGAGCTACGTGCACCCGTTCACAGTTTTGTTCCCCGCGATTGTGCCGGCGGTGGTGGGCGGTCTGGCCACATTGTATCTTTTCCACTCAGTTCTTTCGCTCTACAGCGTAATCGGGCTTTTTCTCTTGTTAGGCATCGTGAAGAAGAACGGAATCATGGTGGTCGATTTTGCTTTACAACGAATCGACGAAGGCTGGGACCTGCGCTCGGCGATTCACGAAGCCAGCATGGAACGGTTTCGGCCTATTATGATGACAACGCTCGCCGCCCTTATGGGCGCGGTGCCCATTGCACTGGGGTTCGGCCAGGACGCCGCATCGCGCCGCCCGCTTGGGCTCGTCATCGTTGGCGGTCTCATTTTCTCGCAACTAATAACGCTCTTTGTGACTCCAGTCATTTATCTCTGGCTCGAATGGTTCCAGGAGCACGTACTCGACAAGGTGCCGTTCCTGCGCAGCGCCCACTATCATCACGAGGAGGAAGCTGGGAGAGGACAGTTGCGACCCGAGCCGGCCGGCGTGCGCTGATTCGGTAAATC
>QHOF01000183.1:13824-18891 GCA_003219335.1 Verrucomicrobiota bacterium
CAGCTGCCTTTAAGACTTCAACGATCCAACGCGGCGTAGCCATCCTTGATTCGAGCTTTGTCATTAATTCGAGCTTCGTCATTCGTCATTCGTCATTTATGTTAGTTCATGCGCGCGATGGTTCTCGACAAGCCAGCGCACCCACTGCAACTGCGCGATGTATCAAAACCAAGGCCGGGCAGGGGACAACTGCTCGTGCGTGTTAGTGCGTGCGCTGTTTGCCGCACCGACCTTCACGTGGTCGATGACCAACTGCCGAACCCGAAACTGCCACTGATTCTAGGACACGAGATCGTGGGGCGCGTGGAAGAGATCGGGAAGCAAGCAAATTCGAAATTCGAAATTCGAAATTCGAAATTCCAGATCGGAGATCGAGTAGGCATTCCGTGGCTCGGCTGGACAGATGACAACTGTGCGTATTGTCGATCAGGGCGGGAGAATCTGTGCGATCGGGCCCGGTTCACCGGCTACACCAT
Source organism: Verrucomicrobiota bacterium (assembly GCA_003219335.1). Taxonomy (GTDB): domain Bacteria; phylum Verrucomicrobiota; class Verrucomicrobiia; order Chthoniobacterales; family UBA10450; genus Udaeobacter. Next base: position 14,301 of record QHOF01000183.1, read on the forward strand.
TGACGGTGGTTACGCGGAGTACACCGTCGCTGATGCACGATACTGTTTTCATCTGCCCGATCGCTACACTGATGTTGAGGTCGCGCCACTGCTTTGCGCTGGACTGATCGGTTATCGTTCCTATCGGAAAACGGGAGATGCGTGGCGGCTTGGCATCTATGGCTTTGGGAATGCCGCGCACTTGATCGCGCAGATTGCGCTTTATGAAGGGCGCGACCTGTTCGTGTTCACGCGGCCAGGCGACGTCGCAACGCAGAACGACGCGAAGAAACTTGGCGCAGTCTGGGCCGGCGGTTCTGATGAGATGCCGTCTGAAAAACTGGATGCTGCAATTATTTTTGCCTCAGTCGGCCCGCTCGTGCCCGCGGCACTCCACGCGCTAGCCAAAGGTGGCATTGTGGTTTGCGGCGGAATTCACATGAGTGACATCCCTTCGTTCCCTTACGCCGATCTTTGGGAAGAACGCATAATCACTTCAGTGGCAAACCTGACCCGGCGTGACGGCGAAGAATTTTTTGCTCTCGCACCGCGCGTTCCGGTTCAGACGAAAATGGAGACATTCGCCTTGGAAGAAGCCAACACCGCGCTGAACAGATTTCGTGCGGGTGAGCTCAAGGGCACAGCAGTGCTAACGATTACCGGATGACGAAGCTCGAATGTAATGCGCGTGCTATAGCGTGCGACTCGTCCGCCGGAGCTCTAGCGAAGGAGGGGTCCTAAGCAGACAAGTTCAGCGCGCGCGAGAAATCCGTTGAGGACAGCAGACCCTACAGCCTTGTTAGCGCGCTGATGCCTGCGCGCGAGTGACGAACGGTCTTACAAGATTACCCGGGCCCCGTTTGCCGTCGTCGGCGACGGAACCCGCCGCGTTGGCGAGCGCTTCTTCCTCTGCTGAGAGGAACGGCTTGAAGCGGCTTTTATCGATCGCTTTCATGAAAGCCTCGTGAGGGGAGACAATGCCTTTTTCTAGAAGCGCCCAGATGGCGTCGTCCATGAACTGCATCCCTTGCGTCTTGCCGGATATGATCACGTCCTGGAGTTTTTGCGTTGCGCCTTCTCGAATAATTGCGGCGACAGCGGCATTGGCGATTAAAATCTCGTTCACTGCGATTCGTCCGGGCCGGTCTGCTCTTTTCAAGAGCAATTGAGCGACCACGCCGCGCAGCGAGTTCGCCAGCATGGCGCGGGCCTGCGATTGGCGTTCTACCGGAAAAACGTCCACCATTCGGTCAACCGTCTTGCGCGCATTGTTCGTGTGCAGCGTGCCGAACACCATAAGACCGGTCTCGGCGGCAGTCAGAGCGAGTGAAACTGTTTCCAAGTCGCGCATTTCTCCCACCAGCACTATGTCGGTGTCCTCGCGCAACGCGGCCTTGAGCCCTGCGGCGAACGAACTGGAATCGCCCGGCACTTCTCGCTGGGTGATAGTGCTGCGCTTGTTGTCGTGCACAAATTCGATCGGTTCCTCGATCGTTATGATATGCTTTGCAAAATTTTGATTGATGTAGTCGACCAGCGCAGCCTGCGTGGTGGTTTTGCCGGAGCCGGTGGGACCAGTCACAAGGACCAGGCCGCCGCGTAAATTGGCAAAGTCTTTCACCACCATTGGAATACCCAGATCCTCGAGTGTGGCGATCTTGGTAGGAATCAGCCGAAACGTTGCGCCGTACCCATTCGACTGCTTGAAATAGTTGCTGCGGAAACGAGAGGCTTCATCCATTTCGTAGGCAAAATCGAGGTCGCCGCGCTGCTCAAAGATTTCCCAGTTATGCGCGCCACAGATTTCACTCATCATCCGCACCGCTTCCTCGTGCGAAATCGGCTCGGCGCGAATGGGCATGATATCACCATGCACCCGCATTTTCGGCGGCTGCCCCTCGGCGAAATGCAGATCAGATCCACCGTGCCTGACGATTACGCTCAGAAATTGGTCAAGGTAAGCCATTTTAACGGGACAACGAGACCACAAGACGACGAGACAACAAGACTATTCGGCTGTGCGCTTGCAGGCCCGTAGTCATGTGGTCTGTGGCCATGTGGTCTACGTCTCCAACTGCTGGCGCACCAGTAGTTTCTGGTCGGCGCGCGCGTAAGCCTCCTCGGCCGTGATCAGACCGCGCTGGTAAAGTTCGATGAGCGTATCATCCATGAGACGCATGCCTTGTTTTTTGCCGGTCTGAATGATGCCCGGCAACATATAGGTTTTGTTTTCGCGAATCACGTTAGCTACAGCCGGCGTATTCGTGAGAATTTCGAGTGCCAGCAGGCGTCCGGTGTCGTCCGCCCGCGGTATCAGCTGGTGACTGATGACTCCGCGGAGGGATTCGCTCACCATCACCCGGATTTGTTCCTGCTGATGAGGCGGAAACACGTCGAGCAACCGATCCAGCGTCCGGGAAGCATTACTGGTGTGCAGCGTTGCCAAAACAAGATGGCCGGTTTCAGCGGCGGTGATGGCGAGGGAAATCGTCTCCAGGTCGCGCATTTCTCCGACCATGATCACGTCCGGGTCCTCGCGAAGTGACGCGCGCAGCGCCGTAGCGAAAGACTCGGTGTGAGTGAATACCTCCCGCTGGGTAACGTGGCAGTTTTTCGATTTCAAAATGTACTCGATCGGATCTTCCAGTGTGATGATGTGATCGTGGCGCTCGACGTTTATGTGCTCGACCATCGCTGCCAGCGTCGTCGATTTGCCCGTTCCCACCGAGCCGGTCACCAGGATCAGCCCGTTCTGATAGCGGGTGAGTAACTTGAGACGCTCGGGCAAGCCCAGTTCGTCCATGGTTCGCACATGGGTGTTAATCACGCGGAAAACCATTTCGATCCCAAGCCGCTGGCGCACCACGCTGGTTCGGTAACGGGCGAATTGGTTGGCATAGGCAAAATCCGAGTCGCCGCGCGTATTCAGCTCATCTTTATAGACGCTGGGCACAAAAGCTTCCGCCAGGGCCGCGGTTTGCTCGGCAGTGAACCGCGGTGCGTCCGGCCAGATTGGCTCTAGTTGTCCGTGTAAACGCCATCTCGGCTGCGCGTTCACGCCCAGATGAACGTCGGATGCGCCCGCCTTTTGCCCAACCTCAAGATAGTCATCCACGTGACTCAGCGGATGAGATTTCACTGCGATGTCCGAAACAAGACTATTAGCGATCATGGGCGCCTACAGGAATCATTACGCCGCCCAGCCCGGCGCGTAAATACTAAAAATGAGCGAGTCCCCCGGGGGACATCAGACACATGGGCTTATGTTTTGCGACGTGGCCGCCCTGCAAAATCAGTGAGGCGACTTTTGACCAACTCCACAATCACCGGCCGAACCAGGCTGGCCGCGATTTTTAGTGCAGCCAGGGCAAAGCCGGTTTCGACCAGCTTCTTCTTTACTTTACGGCTGTTCTTTGCATCCACATAAACTTTTCTCTTCCGCATTGGAGCCAGTGCGATCAGCGCGCCGACGGCGGCCGCCGCCGCGAGCCAGGAAACGGTTTGTTCCCGGAACGATCTGCGGAATTTTGCCGGGAAATCCAATTCATAGCGCAGCCCGCGCAAGTCGTGCCTCAGGCGTTCACGAGATCGCGCGAGCTCCGCTCTCAACTCGTCGATTGATTCGTTGCGTCGAGATGTTTTAGCCATTCGCGATCCTTCTTTAATTCGGCAACTGTGTTACGGAAAAACGGTTTAGTGACACGGCTGCGCGCCACCAGAAGCAAAATCAGCGCGATTATGAAATGCAGCCCGGCAGCGACAAGCGCTACAACAGGCCACGAAGTGCCAACCAAATGAGCCAGGCCAACAACTACCGCTACGATGAGAAACACGTAGCCCATCACGCAGAGCGCCAGCGCCAGAACCACACAGACGATGAGTACCAGCACCTGCACCGCGGCCGCTTTGGATTCCCGGGCGACAAGCGCAAAGCGAGTCTCGAAAAACTCTGTCAGCGCGCCTACCAGCGCGATCAGGTTTTCGAGCAAACCGGCGTGCCCTGCAGGATTGCGGGGCCGAAAGCTCTCGCTGGTCATCTCGAGAGCTTTCGGAGTTAACGCCGGAAGATCAGACCCAGCACGAACCCAATGCCGAGCGCCGTGAATATCGCCTTGGTCGGATTTTCACGCACGTATTGCTCTGCGTCTTCCTGGAACGTCCGGGCGCGATCCCTGGCATCGCCCCATGCTTGTTCTGCTTTGCCGCGTGCCTCGCCCCAAGCCTGCTCTGCCTTTCCTCGGTACTCGTCTGCGAACGCGCCTGCAGCTGATTTCAAATCTTCCGCTGCTTTGCGCGCATGTTCCTTGCTGCTTTGTAATTTATCCTGCGCGTCTTTGGTGGCGGACGTTTTCTGTTCTGCTTTATTTTCTTCTGCCATTGGTAATCTCCAGTTGATTTCGCCCCAACTATCCGCGCGCTTTGCTCGATCGGCAAACGCTGAGTTGGCGTTGAAGCGTTAACCACGTTGAAGCGTTGAAGCGCGCACCTTTGTTATCGTTTTAACGCTTTAACGCTTCAACAATTGCACGAGCGGGAGCAGTCACTGTTCTCGAAAAATGATGCGGGCTTTCGTCAGATCGTACGGCGAAAGCTCCACGGACACTTTGTCGCC
>QHOF01000184.1 GCA_003219335.1 Verrucomicrobiota bacterium
CGGCAAAGGCGAGAGCGTCTGGCTCGCCTGGTTTGAGAGTTGTGTGCTCAATAATTTCACCGAATTACTCGCCTTGCGCGAACTGCATGACGAAGCAAAAGCCTGCCGTGCCCGCGCCGCCCAGCTCGCACAGACTGTCAATGCTCAGGCTTGGGACGGAGCGTGGTATCGCCGCGGATACCTTGACGATGGTACGCCTTTTGGATCCAAGGAAAACGCCGAAGCCCGCATCGATTCGCTCCCGCAAACCTGGGCTGCAATTTCCGGCGCAGGCGACTCGGATCACGTAGAGGTCGCGCTGCGATCGCTGGAGGAAAACCTCGTGCGTGAAGTCGACGATCTGGTCCTGCTCTTCACTCCACCTTTTGACAAAACCACTGCCGACGTTGGCTACATCAAGGGTTACCCGCCCGGCGTGCGGGAAAACGGCGGCCAATACACGCATGCCGCCACCTGGGTGGCCATGGCTTTTGCCCGCCAGGGCGATGGCGATAAAGCCGTCCGACTTTTGCGCATGCTGAATCCGGTCGAGCACGCCCGGGACGAGAAGGATTGCGACCGCTACAAGGTCGAGCCGTACGTCATGCCGGGCGACGTTTACTCGTTAGCCGGCCACGTCGGGCGCGGTGGCTGGACGTGGTACACGGGCGCGGCGGCTTGGACCTACCGCGTCTGGCTCGAAGAAATTCTGGGATTCCAACGCCGCGGTGACACGCTCACGATCAATCCTGTCATTCCGAAAGACTGGCCTAGCTTTCGTCTGCGATACCGTTTCCAGAACACCATTTATCGTATCGTGGTCGAGAATCCAGACCACTGTTCGCGAGGTGTCACCCTAGTGGAATTGGATGGAGTCGCGGCAGCCGACAAAATCGTAACGTTGCGTAACGATGCTCTACCTCACGAGGTGCGTGTTGTCCTTGGAACCAACCGCCGGCGTGAGGAACATCCGCTCGCGGCTGCACTCCCGGAGCAGATATCATGATGGTCGCTCGGAATAGGTAGCATATTTGGTAACCCGGTAAATTCTACCTCGGATCGGCCGTGGTTAAGAGTCAATTGTAAATGCTCTCCTTCGATTCTGATTAGTGCGGTCGTCGCCATTTAGTGCCAGATAAATGTCATTTTAAGACAGGAATTGACGCTTTCTGCGCGATTCCAGTTGCTTTTGCTTCCCTCGCGCGAGGGAAAATCGGTCGGATTAGGAAACCTCCGCTCTATCCGTCGAACTACGGGAACAACGGCATTTCCGATCCATTCGACTCGCTTTGCTCGCTCGGGACAAGTTTTTAGATTTTCGAATGGTGATGCAAACAGCGGCTGCGCCACCTGCACCGCTATCTGCGTTATCCGCAGCCTGCCCGCCGCGGCGGGTAATCTGCGGTTGAACCTTTTGCGGTGCGATTCAGCGCATCAGGGTCATGAGCCGACTGCGGCTGGGGACTTCGAGTTTGCGGAAGACTGCGTGGAGGTGCTTTTTCACCATCGGCAAACTTAAGCAGGCGTTTTCGGCGACCTCCTGGTTACTCCGCCCTTCGCAGACAAGTCGCGCGATTTCCTGTTCGCGCCTCGTGAGTCGGACAAGATGCGGCAAACGGGCGCTCGCTGCCGACCCCTTGGATAGAGCAGCGTGACGGCGCAAATCCTCGCACTCGATAAGAAAATGCGGCTGCGCCACGCCGCATGAGCTCAGCTGTTTCAAATGGATAGTCGCTCGTAAATGCGGCGATCGCGGATGATGCACCCGTTCTTCTTTGAAGCCGGTCAGAGGCCCCGAACGCATTCGGGGTTGCGCGTGCGCCCATTGTTGTTTGAGCAGACGGCATCGATCCAAAATCTCGGACGGAATCGGTGAGGTCGGGTTCATCAGTTGCGCCTCCTCAGGTCCTTTTTCCCACAGTGCACAGAAGTCGCGCGCGGCCCGGTTTTGGTAAATCGTTTTTAAGTTCCATCGCAAGAGAATTGTCGGCATTGGCAATCGGCTCAGGAAGTCTTCAAGATCCATTCGCAGGGAATGCTCGCGCTCGAGCGACCTGAGCCGGCGAAGGGCGGTCAGGAACTGTGGGTAAAGCTGCTGGAGCAAATTCATCTCCGCCGGTGAGAAATCGCCTTGCGTTGCCGTGCGCATGATTGCAATCACACAAATGAGTCTTTGCTTTTTCCAAAAAAGGAGGCCGAGGCCGTTAGCGCATCTTTGAGGCGCCATGTAACGGCGATAGAAGGCCGATTTCATCAGGCTGCTTCGATTTGAAAAGAGGTCGCTAATCCGCACGAACCTCTGACGCGGTTGCGCAGCGATATAACTCTTGAGCGGCTCTGCGGTGAAAAACCCATCAGACATGGGCAATGTCCATCTCGCGATCATTGGCAAAATTGGATTGGGCTGAAGCATGAGGCCGATCAAGCGATTTGAGATCGCGGCCGCAAGCAACTGCTGGATGGCTTTCCAAAACGAACCGACGTTCATTGCTGCGTGCAGACACAGCAAAGTCTTTTCCAGTGACGGATCGATCACTGCCTCGCGCTTCATGCCAACCCTGGACGTCCGCTTCATTTGCCTGCCCCGCGCCGCATACTCGCGCAGCCGCGTTTCTTTTGCTGTAGCCTCAGGCTGCGCTCATTCCCGGAATGCTCAAACAATCGGAAAATTGAAAAAGGCAACCTAAGTTACCTGGCGCTCATCCAGCATTGCGCGAGTGTCTAATCTATGCAAACGAAACTACCACTAAATGGGACAATCCAACATCCTGACTTGGCAGAGGCGTTGCGCGGAGACAGCGGCACATTCTTTTGCCAGCAAGGTGGCCAAGGCTACATTGTAACGGCAGGGGAAGGCTTCTCCATTAAATCACTGCGGCCAGTCGGTCGCAAGATCGTGGAAGCCAATGTGCTCATGCAGACTACTCCGGAACCCTGGGCGATTACCAAAATCTCCGAGGATGTTCTTGAGTTTAGTGCTGTACCACAACAATCCCCGCGCCAACAGCGAGCCGCCTAAAGATCGGGAGAAAATCAAAGCCTCAGTGAGCAGTGCCTCACTGAGGCTTTTCGTTTTTTCTCCTATTTCTACCGCGATCTGTAATGCTGTAGCCGCCCCGCTGTGTTGGGGCGTTTTCGCGAGCAGCACGGCGACAGAGCGCCGTGGCTACAACTTGCGTCGAATGTGCCAGCCTAGCGTCACGCCTTCTTCCAGCCGTTGCCATCCGGCGTCAGTACTGGCGCATACGCAGGCGAAAGATCGACGTCTTCCGCAACAGGTTCTTCTTCAGTTTCCGCCAGAGATTTTTCGTGATGTTGTTTGGCAATCAGCATGTAGAGCGACGGAACGATGAATAGTGTGAAGATTGTTCCGATGCTCATTCCACCAACGAGCACAAGACCGATTGAGTTTCGCGCGGCGGCGCCTGGGCCGCTCACAAGCGTCAGCGGGAAATGACCGGCGATCGTAGCGATGCTGGTCATGAGGACTGGGCGGAGTCGCGTACGCGCGGCTTCGGCAATTGCGGCGAGCTTCGCGCGCCCTTGCCGTTGGAGCTCGTTAGCAAATTGCACGATCAAAATTCCATTGCGCGAAATAAGCCCGACCAGCGTGACCAAACCAACCTGGGAATAGATATTCAGCGTCGTGGTCCACTTGTCCGTGAAAAACGGCACATTCGGGTTCGGCATTTTCAGGAACGTGAAGAGCAACGCTCCGAACAACGCAAGCGGAACCGAACCGAGCAGGATGATAAATGGATCGCGGAAACTGTTGAACTGTGCTGCGAGGACGAGAAAGATCATCACGATAGCGAGAGCGAACGCGGGCAGGAATTTGTTTCCCTCAGCCCGCAGCTGTCGTGATTCGCCGGTGTAATCGATCAGATAACCTTTCGGCAGCATCCTCGCTGCTTCGTCCTCGAGAAATTTGAGCGCTGCATCGAGTCCGCCCGTCGGCACGCCCATGATACGCACCGCATTGAGCTGCTGCATCCGATTGAGCGAGCGCGGCACCGTTCGGTTTTGGATTGTCGCGATCGTGCTGAGTGGCACGAGCTGATTATTAGGTCCGGTCACATACATGTTTTCGAGCTGGCTCGGGTTTAACCGGTCAACCCGTTGCACCTGCGGGATTACTCTGTAGCTGCGGCCGGAAATATTGAACCAGTTAACGAAGTTGCCTCCGACCATCGCCGATAGATCGGCGCCGATCTGTCTCATATCCAGACCGAGCGTGGCGACCTTGTCATGGTCGATCACGATCTGCGATTCGGGTTGGTCGATCTTCGTATCGATCGGCGGCGGAAACCTGAAAACGCCTGCTTGCATCGCGCGCATTTTCAATTGCTGCGCGAGCTCAAGAATCCGCTCGGGCTCGGCCGTTGAGCAGATATAAAACTCGACCGGCATGAATCCGCCGCCGGGCAGAGCCGGCGGCATGATCGGAAACATTTCGATTCCCGGGATCTGCATCAGTCCCATCATCGTCGGGCCGACAAACGCCGAAGTGGGCTTTTTGCGGACACCCCACGGTTTCAGCACCATTCCGCCGAAGCTTTCGTCAGGCGACGTGATCTGAAAGGAGAAATTCGTCTCAGGAAAGCTATGGAAAACCTTTCCGGCCGCATCCGCGAAGGGTTGCAGTTGATCGAGGGTCGCATTAGCGGGTGAATCTATGAAGCCAAAGATCACACCCTGGTCTTCCGTCGGCGCCAATTCATGTTTCGACATCTTGAACATTGGGATCGTCAATAGCGCGAGACCGGCCCAGACTACATAAACTGCGGGACGCACCTGCAAAGTGCGGTCAAGTAGCCGGCCGTAGGCGTTGCGGAACCTATCAAAGTTGCGGTTGATGACTCCGCTGAAGCCTTTGTCGGCGTCGCCGCGATGGAGCAGCTTCGAGCAGATCATGGGCGAAAGCG